>NZ_JAWJYP010000009.1:0-117234 GCF_033063275.1 Nitrosomonas sp. Is37
CTCTTCTCAGCATATGAATGCAGAAATTACTTCCTGAATTCAGGGTATGGACGTACTTAAATGCAGAATGCTCTAGCTGGATTATTGGTCACATCTCTAATCAATAATAATAGTGATGATGTTGATCTGTCCTGTAATTTCCTTCTCACCTTCTGAGTGTTCTCGCTCTGGTACAGATTGCGCAATTTTGCAAGCACATGGCTGCCTTGCAACTCCTTGGAATGGAACGGCCATTTCGCGTCGTTGCGCCTGGCCCTGCACCCGCAAAAAACACATACTCTATTCCGCCCAACTGAGAAATCCAAGTTGAATGGTTTTAAAAGAGATAGCTATACTTTATCCTCTCGCCCATGCTGGGAGCACATCCTTTTTGCGACGATTAACGACAAGAATCCCGTATATGTTTGATAGCTTCTTCAGTATTTCTGGCTGCAATATCGGGCTCATTCACTCCAGCATATTTGATAGCTTCTTCGAGGAATTTAATAGCCTCGTCCATATGCTTTTGGGCTTCAGCATGCTCATTTCTTGCCAATTTAGCATGTTCCAGACTTTCTTTTGCATGCTGAAGTGCTTCTTTAGAATGACCTGATTCACCATGCGCCTGCGCTTTTCCAGCATGTTCCATCGCTTCTGACGCATGGCTGACAGCAGATGCATAGACTTGGGTGTAAGAAATCTCAGGGTTGTTTACAGAGAGGTTGATTGAAATACTGTTGGAGTATTTCATAAGGAGTTGAGTTATTCAAACTCTTGTGTGGTTTGACAGTGTTATAAAAATTAATAAAGCGGCCGAGTTGAATTTGCCGGTCGGTGCAGTCTTTAAAGTTGGTGTGGCTATGCCACATCTGCATGAGGGTGCGGATAACACGTTCGGCTTTACCGTTGGTTTGAGATCGATTGATTTGAGTGAATTTCTGGCCGATGCCGTGCATTTTGCAGGTTTTAACAAAAGCATGACTGTCAGTGCCTTTATATTCTTTGCCATTATCAGAATAAACGTAATCGATCTGGTAAGGGCATTGGGCGATGACGGTTTCGGTGAGGAACCAGGCTGCGCTATTCTGGGTTTTATCGGGCAAGATGGCTGCATAAGAGTTCTCGGGAGAAGTCATCAACCGCGACAAACAGGTATTCCCTGGGTTGGGTAGGTGATTGGCCTTTGAGCAAAGACAGGCCTTAGTATCGAAATGCACGAGTTCGCCGGGATAAGACTTGTTATAACGCTTTGCTTCGCGTTTCAAGCGCTCCTGGATGGACTGCTCGACTTTGGCTAAGCGTTTGAGGCCGTATTGGATTGTTTTAAAACGTTGATTGGTACTGTCGCGAGGAAAAAACTCCTTGAGCCTTGCCCGCTTGAGAACGGCGTAAATCGTGGGTCTTGAGACGCGAAAGCGTTCGGCAAGTTGAGACACTTTCCAGCAGCGAGTCTGGTAAAGCTGCCACAGCTCCTGACGGTCAAGTGGCGTAAGTCTTATATGTTTGTGCATGTTCATTTACAGTATTCTCCAGAATACTGTAAACAACGCTAGAAATTCTTACAACTTGGGTATTTAAGACAATCACCACCATTCCAATCGCAATCGTAGTTGATATCACTTTCATGACAATTACTCCTTGTTTTGCTTAAGATTAATGACGCCTAAACATTTTAGAGAAAAGCCAACAACATTCTGTCTAAATCAATAGTTACGCCTACAAAGAATCCAGCCTTGCTGCTTGTATTAAAGCGAGATACCGAGATAAGTGATTTATTAATGCCCCTCACACGGTAGTTAAGGAATTATTTTTTGTTCAAAGGATGGTTGGGAAAAGAATGGTCATCATCAACCCCCAGCATGGCTGGGGGTGAATGCTTTCTGTAACGATTAATGCATTTCTCTGACACCAGATTCATGCATATGACTCAAAGCTTCTTCGGCATGTTTGGTTCCTACATCAGCATGACCCATGTCAGCGTGTTTGATGGCTTGTTCTAAATGCTCAATAGCCATATCCATATGAGCATCAGCACCCAATTGCTTTGATGCTTTGGCATGTTCCAAGCTTACCTTCGCATGCTCGGACAGATCTTTGGCATGCCCCATTTTTCCATGCTTTATGGCTTCCTCAGCATGCTTTGTTGCTTCCATCTTCTCTTTTGTATCCGTTGCATAGGTTGGGGTGCTCAAGAAAAATGCCAACATTGCAATTGCAAAAATAGTTGATATCGCTTTCATGACAATTACTCCTTATTTGGTTAAAGATTAATCATGTCAAAACACTCTCGCAACGATCGTGCCATCCAACTCCACAACTTCAGGAAAAGAGTCAGTCTGCTGGGTATTTCTCTCAGACTTAATAGCACGTATTTTCTTTATAACATATATTTTAAGAAAACAGTATTGTTCATACGGCCAAGTAATTTATAAAAAATCTGATAATAATCAGGCTAGATTATCGGTCATGCTTACCAACGAAATTAACCGTTAGTTATTATGCTACGCGAGATAATTATTTGGTTAATGCTCTTGATAGCGAACTAATTAAGGAAATACCCTAATTTTTTATTCTATAGATGATTGCGAAAGAATACTTGCTCTCATCTCGTTTATCTCCCAGACGGCGGGATGCGTGTACTTTTTGTTACACTCAATGAGTAGATTCAGATTCTTGCATAAGACTCATTGCAGTTTCAGTATGATTGGTTGCTGCACCGGCACGATGCATCTCAGCATGCCTGATGGCTCCTTCTAAATGCTTAATAGCTTGTTTCATATGACTATCAGCGCCAGAATTGCTTACCGCTTGAGCATGCTCCATACTTTCCTTGGCATGAATAAGCAATTCTTCAGCATGCCCCATTTTTCCTTGTCTCACTGCTTCCTCAGCATGTTGTATGGCTTCTGCTCTATGATCAGTATCTTCTGCATAAACTTGAGTATTTAGGAAAAAAGGAAATATTCCAATTGCAATAGTAATAGTAATAGTAGTTGATATTATAGTAGTTGATATTACTTTCATGACAATTATTCCTTATTTGATTAAAGATCAGTCATGAATGCTAAGTGATAACAAATAAGGGGAGCAATAATGCAATTGCATACATTTCTCCTCAGACTTAATAGCACGTAATATTTCTCTTACAGCATAAATTGCAAGAAAACAATATTGCTTAGGTAGTTTGGTAATCTGCTGGAAGCAATCGTATCGTCTGACAAAATGCAGAACGCCATCTTTACAGGCTTCTTTGTTGTTTATCTCCTGAGATTTGAGAAAAAAATCTGTATGCTGACGGCATGATCAATTTTTAATAACAATTCTATTGTCATGCTGGGCATAAGATTGACTTTGACCTTTGATGGCTTTCGCAGGATCGCACACATGCCGGAAGCAATGTCAGTCGGCTTTATTGTGCAATATTCAATCATGCCCTTGTTGTCATGGGGGCGGTTTCCTGTTGGATTATTATTTTGCCTATATCATGGGCTATCAATCGCAGAACGCCCCCTCCCCCACGATTTCTATTCAGAAGTACGAGGTTCATAAAAAACAAATTCAACACCTCTGCTTAGTTTCCCGAAAATTTAACCTAGATCCCGCTTCAGGCACACCCAGATTTTCCGCTAGGGAAATTATTTAACCTAAAAACCGCAGTTGACCGCTTGATTGGAGAGTTAAGTCCATGACATATAGAGGCATTCCCGAAATTTTCTCATTCACCAGAATGGTGAGGCCGCTACGAGGAGCATCATGTGTCGCTCCAGGCACGAATGCGGCGTTGCTCTTCGTTGCAGGGGACGGCCCTGCGGCCTCATCGCGCCTTGCCTCGCACCTGGATCACCACACGCTCCACCCCGTCCAACTGCGGTTTTTAGGTTTAATAGCAAATCTGGGTTAAATATCTCTTTACACTCTATGGTACCTTCTCAAATAGCGATTCGATGAGAAAAGCATCGTCAAAATGCCGACGTCCGTTAAAAGCAGTGGCATGACGTCCCCATTGACGCATTCCACCAGGCGAGCGAACACCCATTGGCCATAGAATAAAACGTTCAAATCGTTCCGTTCCGGCAATCAGTCCATAGGTACTGAACAAGCTATGATATCCTTCATCGGAAGGCAGAGAACGCAATACATCATAATCCTCCCACATCATTGATTGGCTTGCCGGTCCCGCAGATGATTGACCATTAAATACGCTATCATGGTAAACCCTTTGGATAAAATGGGTCTGGTGAGCGATACGCAGCACCAGCGGCAGTTGTTCAGGTGCCGGCTGCGGCAGTAGTGGCGACTCAAAATAGAAGAAGGGCAAATCTTTACGCAAACGCAGCTGATCACTCAGGAAAAATTTGTGGTAGCAACCGCAGTTATGGATAGCATCGTAAAGCAACGGCTTGCCATCAGATCCTAAAGTGACGCGCCAGTTGATGCCGTCAAGTAGGCCGGCATAAATGTCATTCCCTGGACGCGCTCGAAACCAGACGATGTAATTAAGCTGGAGCAGCACCTGGTTGCCGAAACGGGTGTGGGAAACCCTGCGATAGAGTATCGGGCGTGCTGTATCTACTATTGGTCCATTTTGCCAGCGCATCATGCCAATGCGATCATTTTCATCCACTACATCCACTTCCCATATCGGAGCAAACGTATCGAAAAGCTGGTTAAGTTCATCAGCGGTTGGCAACGGGATCCCAAGCGGATCAAGCGAACGATGCAGAATTTCGCTGATCTGGTGAGTATTGGGAGATTTATCAGATAACCAGGCATCCGTCGCATTAGGTATGGCGAGGGATAGCGGTGCCCAACGAACCAACTTACCTTCAACAGGCAGCAATGCCAGCGGCGTAGCGAAGACATCATGTGTTTTGCGATGCCATCTAGATATTCCGACTCCAACAATAGGTGCTGTCAGCGGATAAAGACCGACCACCTGCCACCAGGTGACATAATCATCTGGAACATGAACCCTCTCGCGCAGCCGAGCGCGCTGTTTTGGCTTCGTGAGATCGGTCTTTATTAATCGATCCCGACAACTATTGAGTTCTTGAAGCAAAGCTTCTTTTCGCTCCTCCGTCACTGAGGAAGGAAGATTGCGCAACTCTGATGCACGCGCCTGGGCGTCAAGATTAGCCATATGACCGATCCATGCTGACCACTGAAGTGATTCATCGTTTAATTCATGACTGAACGAGGCCAATAGACGTGTCGTGCGGAGGTATGAAAAACCCTCAACCGGCGATGAACCGTAATCGCGTACACCCGCATTGTCAATCACAGTGTCAATTTCTTGATATAAAGCTCGGCAAGTCGTCTCGGCAAGATCTATCGGTGCAGTCGGTTTAGTTCTTACCGCCATGCAACCGGTCAGGAATAGAAAGCTGGCGATAAGAATTATTTTTACCCAACTCAACATAATGCGGCCTGAATTGTTGGAATTATCCATAATACTTCCCTCCTCGTGGGCTATTGAACGTCACTTGCTATCAGTGCCTATGAAATATTGCTGCACTAAAAGGGGTCAACTTTACCTTCCATACCCCCTGAATCGACATACTTTTTCATGCTGGCCAACGAGCGGGCTATCAGGTCTTTCTTGAATATATCTTCAATAAAGGTCGGGATACCCTTCACTGATATTATGCAGCCGTAGCGTCCCAGTGTTTTACCTTGGCCAAACGGATAGAAGCGCCAGAAGCCACGCAGTTCCAGAAGGTCGTTATTGAACTTTGGATCGAGCCTCCAAAATAAACTAAGACCCTCCTTATCAAAGGTAAGGTTCACGCGGTAATTAAAGGTCAAAAAAGCATATCTAGCTTTGAACTCAACCGTTTCTTGCTGAGGACTCTTGGCGATGACCTTGATCTCTTCGAGCTCTTCGAGATATTTAACTTGGTCTTCAATGCGATTTAGCAGGTTCCACGTCTTTTCAGGGAGTTGATTAAAGATAACAGCGGCCTGGATCAATCCAGAGTGTTCTTGCCTGGCTAAATCAGTAACAGTAAAAACAATCTCGCCATTAATTAGTCGTTGTTTTTGTTCGGTGTTCAGATCTTTGAGACCATCAGAGCCGAAATCGGGTGTGACAGCAAAGGACAGCGTAGAGATCAAGCAAAGTATCCCAAAAACTCCTTTAATATTTTTTTTCACCATACCAACCCTCCACCTTGGATATTTATTGAATCAATATCTCTAGCGGAAGTTGCATATCATCACTGGCTTTGAGTGAAAATACCTGAAGGAAAAGGACATCACAAAGATAAATTTGCATTAACAGGCTGTTGAAAAACTATCTACATTGCCGCTGCGGTGCTAAAAACAGGCTGAAAATGCTCATTTATCAGGTATAAACTCCGCTTTTTTCGCCTGCTTTTGCCTATCATCGACTGCCTCGAATACGTTTTTCTACAGCCTGCTAGGGCTTCCATAATTACTTTCTAGCTATTTCCAAAAACTGCTCAGCAGAAAACATTTTTTCTCATATCTAATTTTCAGCGCTGGACGTTTTGGTAACAACATGGCAGAGTATTGCCAACACCACGTTAAGAGGATGGGTATCGAATATTATGAAAATCCATCAGTTAACTGAAGAGCAGGCCTATACTAGTTTACGCAGTAATCCCAATGGCTTGTCAGAACAAGAGGCCCACCGGCGACTGCTGGAATATGGTGCGAATCGCGTGGAAGAAGTCGAAGAAAAGCGCCTGTTACCCAGCTTTATTCAGGAATTCACTCATTTCTTTGCATTAATCTTATGGCTGGCTGCCATACTGGCTTTCATTGCTGAGTGGAATGAGCCAGGCCAGGGCATGGCAATGCTGGGCTACGCCATTATCGGAGTCATTATCATCAACGGTCTGTTTTCCTTTTGGCAAGAATATCGTGCCCAGGCAGCAGTCGCAGCATTGCGCAATCTACTGCCCCATCAGGTTAAAGCCATGCGTGATGGCACCATCAGACAAATTCCAGCCGAGGGGTTAGTGCCGGGAGATGTCATTCACCTAACCGATGGTGATATCGTACCGGCTGATTGCCGTTTGCTCGAAGCCTTTGGCGTACGCGTCAATAATGCCACGATTACGGGGGAATCTCTCTCTAAAGCATGCAGCACCGGTCGCTCTAGTGAAGATGAAGCACAGAACAGCCACAATGTATTGCTTGCTGGTACCATCATGGTTTCTGGGGAAGCCAAGGCACTGGTCTACGCAACAGGAATGCACAGCGAATTTGGCAAAATTGCACACCTGACTCAAATAGCTGGGACAACCCTGTCGCCGCTACAGCTTGAAATCAAACGATTAAGCCACCTCATTGCCATGCTCTCAGTATGCTTTGGTGCCGTGTTTTTCTTGCTTGGTTTGTGGCTGGGGCTGCCTTTCTGGACTAACCTAATTTTTGCTATTGGCATTATCGTTGCCAATGTGCCAGAAGGATTGCTGCCGACGGTGACGCTTGCATTAGCAATGGCTACTCAGCGCATGGCAAAGAAAAATGCATTGGTGCGCCATCTTCCCGCAGTGGAAACACTGGGTTCCACCACGGTTATTTGCACGGACAAAACCGGCACACTGACGCAAAACCGTATGACGGTGAAGCAATTGTTTCTGTCGGGGGAATTCTGCCTCCCCGTAGAAGTTGACCGATTGCGAAATCACCCGTTATTAGCTGTTGCCAGATATTGCCATAACCTCAAGCAAGGAGAGATCGAAGGCAAACAAACTTTACTGGGTGATCCGATGGAAATTGCATTGTTTGAGCTGGCACAGACGGCTATGACGGCATACCCTGATCACACACAGATAGCCGAGATTCCTTTCGATACCGACCGTAAGCGCCTCTCACTGGTATACCGAACAGCCGAGGATGACAAGCTGTATTGCAAAGGTGCGCTGGAAACAGTATTGCCACTCTGCCACGACATTTATCTGGAGGGTACAACCCAACCTCTGGATGAAGCCCAGCGCCAGCAGTTGCTTGATGCGCAAGAATATATGGCAGAACAAGGGCTGCGCGTGCTTGCACTGGCTTTTCGCTGCTGCCCTCCGAAGACCGAGCTTGAGCATCTGGAAGAAAAGCTCACCTTATGTGGTTTGGTGGGAATAGAAGATCCGCCTCGGGTAGAAGTTCCCGCGGCTATTGCTCAATGCCGCTCGGCAGGCATCAAAGTGATCATGGTTACGGGTGATCATCCCCATACCGCCCGGGCGATCGCTAGGGAAATCGGCCTGGCACAGAACCCGCTGATCATCGAGGGTGATGAATTACGCCACCTGTCGCAAATTCAACTGCAACTGGCATTGGATGCCGAGGAAATCATCTTTGCCCGTGTGGGGGCTGATCAGAAAATGCGCATCGTGCAGGCACTGAAGAAAAAAGGGGAAATCGTGGCAGTCACTGGTGACGGCGTCAACGATGCTCCTGCGCTGAAAGCCGCGGACATTGGCATCAGCATGGGCATTTCTGGAACAGATGTCGCCAAGGAATCTGCCGATATCATTTTGCTCGATGATAATTTTGCCCATATCGTGTCGGCTATCGAGGAGGGGCGGACGGTTTTCGAAAATATCCGTAAATTCATGACATATATTCTTACCCACATTACTCCCGAGCTCGTTCCCTATCTTGCATTTGCGCTATTCAAGATTCCGCTGCCGCTACCCATCGTGCAAATTCTTGCAGTGGATCTGGGGACCGACATTCTTCCAGCGCTGGCGCTGGGTGCGGAGGCACCGTGCAGTGACGTCATGCAAAAACCGCCGCGGGCACGCAATGAACGATTACTCCACTGGCCCTTATTGGGGCGCGCTTATCTTTTTCTGGGTGTGATGGAAGCGATAGCTGCCATGGCGATGTTCTTTTATGTTCTGAATAATGGCGGTTGGCAATATGGACAAGTACTGTCTGCCGATCATCCGCTCTACTTGCAGGCTACCACTGCCTGTTTATCAACTATCATCGTTATGCAGGTCATGAATGTCTTCATCTGTCGTCATCCGACGGAATCTGCCTTTCGCTTTGCGTGGTTTGGTAACCGCTTACTACTGCTGGGTGTAGCAGTGGAGATTAGCTTGATCCTGCTGATCGTTTATACGCCATGGGGTAACAATCTGTTCGGTACTGCACCCATCAGTATCGATGTCTGGTTATATGCCATTCCCTTTGGTTTGGCCATGTTGATGCTGGAAGAGCTGCGCAAGGCCTTGCTGCGCTATTTTAACAAACAGAACCGTTAAATCCGCCCAAGCTCTTATTCCATTTCCAAATCAAACCTGACGCGAAGGCGAGTCGCAGACAGTATAAATAATACGGCAAGAAGAGCCGACAAAATCAGGTTTGATTTGGAAATGGAATAAGCTCATTTCTCTCTTTTTTTATTCTGATTGATCACATAAACATAAATCAATGCACTCGCTGCGGCTGCAAAGAAGCACCATACCGAAGCAAACGTCTCCCTATAGGCATAAAAAGCTACCAGGAAACCCAGCGTGATCAGGATACCGGTGATGTTCAAGAACCGATCGCTTGCCAGGATGAAAGGCACGCAGGTGGCAAACAGATACATAGCCCGCACAAATTGCTGGCCTTCCACCTCATGCCCATAACGGATATTGTCATTAACAATATAAGCTACGATTGGTTCGCTGATCAGGCCAATGATGGTATAGGCTGCCAGCCCGAAGCCCACTCCTATCATGGAAATCATTACTTTTCCGGTGCGGCTCTCTGTCTCCCCTTGATAAAGGGCGAGCGGCGCATAAAAAGGCCATATCACACCAATAAAAATCCCGTATAAATTGGCCAACCAAAATTGTGCCCCTGGCATCTCCCCATTTTCCAGCGCAACCCATAGCAATCCTTCTGTAAACTGCTGAAGCGCAAATATCAGTGGAATGAATGCGATGAAGATATCTTTGCTATTCTTAACCTTTCTGATTGCGTTCACACTGACAATCGAAAGCGCGCCGCTGACGATAAAGCTGGCTTCTGCTGAAAAACACATCGTGTAATGACTATCCTAAAAATTAATAGGTAGATAGATTACCGAAATACTCGGAAGAGACGTATTGTTATTGTATATGGCTGCGCAATAGCTGGAAATGCCTTAAATCAGGCAAGCAAAAGAAAGGAAAGGAAAGGCAGATGAAATATGCTCATGCAGCCCCTGTTTTTGCAACTAACTTAATGTTTAGGCCATGAGACAAAAATGATTCGAGTGATACAGCCTCTATGCTCACTGACTTACCTCAACCCTTTTAACCTTCAGATTAGGAAGAAGGAATAAACAAAATAAAGTAGCCGCACCAGAAAGAATAATGAGTGGAGGCAAATATCCCTCAAACCAGTTAACCAACATCCAAGAGCCCATCACAGCGGACAACTGAGCAAAGCCATTTATTACCGACATCAATACTGCAAAAGTAAAACCTTCTGCCCTTTCAGGGCAGGCTTTGCCGGCAAGCGTAAGAATAGCTAGAAGGGCGATCATGCTGGTTATGCCAAAGAAGAAGGACAATGCAATAAACAGTTCACCACTATAAGGGGTCGGCGTAATCGCTCCTAGGTAGGAGAAAGTGCTCAGGGCGCTTGTAATGATGCTAAAAACAAGTTGAAAATCAATACTGCGATTACTGATGTATTTACCATAGAGCCAGGCTCCGAGAATTGAACCCGTTGAGCCTATAGCCCCCAGATGGCCGATGAACGATTGAGAAAATTTGAGTGTGTCGGTCATATGGTAGTAGATTGGAATACCAAAGCCTGGGCTAAAATTCCACAAGATTAAAAATAACATAGTGGCCCAGAGTAATCGACTTTGAAAAGTTTCACGTAAACCCGTTACTGTGGCTTTTAATGAAACGAGATCCATTGTGGTTTTTTCTTCTTTTACTATTAGCCAGCTAAGAATTGCTATTATTGCTGGAGCGACCATGGTGATTATGGCGGCTGTACGCAAACCTGTATTAGGATCAGCCATTTCCGCTAGCCATCCACCCAATATTGAGGTAACTATTTGAGCAACATAAAACCAGAACCACTGTACAGCCTGAAATTGAACAATCATATTGAATTTCCGGCCATTTTCTACCATTAAAGCATCAATAATGACATCTGAGGCGGCTGTTCCTATAGCAGTTAGCAGAAGCGCCATGATTAATTGATCGCCATCTGCTATTTCAGCTAACCAAAGATAGCCAATACAGGTAAGTATGTTCAAAACTAAAAGCCAAGACTTACGACGATATCCAAACAGAGAAATAAAATCGCTAACCAAGCCATATAGGGGCTTAATAGCCCAAGGAATAGTTAGAATAGTCAGGTAATTAGTAGCACCTACTTCGTTCAACTGCATTACTTCCTTAAGATAATAGTTCAGAGGCAGGCTTATGAGGCCTCCTGATTGAGCAATACCTTGGGCGAAATAGACAATGCCAAAGAGAAAAATAAGATGATTAACATAAGGATTGTTAATCGATTCCTGGCTTGCAAGAGGAGGAGTATTTTCCATGAATGTTACTTTTGAAAGGTGTTACCTTTGGTATGATAAAAACAACCTCAATTAATTAGAAAAATTATTATTACATTTTTTCGGTTAAATACTCGTGAGGTGTTTTCTTCCCAATAAAAACTGTTTACGGCACTTCCGTGATAACATTCCCTATGACAAGACAAAATCAGCATCGTTTCAAGGGTTAAAGTTAGAAGTTAAATAAAACCGGAGACCCAAAAAACTGATTCAATTTCTATCATGACAATATCCCACTCTCCTCAAACTTCTGGCAACAATGGAATGCTTACACTCATGGTGGGAGCTATCGGTGTAGTGTACGGTGACATTGGCACCAGTCCGCTTTATGCTATGAAAGAGGCTTTCAGTGGGACACATGCTCTTTCACCAGAGCCACAGAACATACTTGGTTTTCTCTCGCTGGTTTTCTGGGCACTTACTATTGTGGTATCTGTCAAGTATGTACTTTTCATGATGCGCGCTGATAATAAGGGTGAAGGTGGCATCATGGCACTGATTGCATTGACGCAACGGGTGGGGAAAGAAAATTCACGATTACGCTGGCTACTCGCTTCACTTGGGTTGTTTGGAGCGGCACTCTTTTACGGTGACGGGATGATTACTCCGGCCATCTCGGTGCTTAGCGCTGTGGAAGGGATAGCAGTTACCACTCCAGCACTGGAATCCTGGATCATTCCTTTTGCAGTAGTTATTTTGGTACTGCTGTTTCTGTTTCAACCACGCGGCACTGCTGGAGTGGGAAAATTGTTTGGTCCAGTCATGGCAGCTTGGTTTCTGGCATTAGCGCTCCTGGGGATAATCAACATCATTCAGCATCCCTTTGTGCTCAAGGCGATAAACCCAATCTATGGTCTTGATCTGCTGTTACAGCATGGATGGTTTGGATTTTTGGTGTTAGGCACTGTGGTACTCGCGATCACTGGTGCTGAAGCGCTCTATGCCGACATGGGGCATTTTGGTCGGAGACCGATCCAGTTCGCCTGGTTTGGGTTTGTCTGGCCAGCGCTACTGTTAAATTATTTTGGGCAAGGGGCGCTGCTGATGAGCGATCCAACGGCAGGGCGCAGCCCGTTCTATCTGATGGCTCCCTCTTGGGCACTTTATCCTCTGATTGCTCTTGCTACAGCTGCAACGGTAATCGCTTCGCAGGCAGTCATCACGGGCGCCTTCTCGGTCACTCGGCAGGCTATCCAGCTTGGTTATATTCCTCGGATGCAGATGCTACATACTTCAGAGCGCGAGATAGGACAAATTTACATCCCGTTTGTAAACTGGTTTCTAATGCTGGGTGTGGTGGCACTGATAGTTGGGTTTGGCTCCTCAAGTAATCTAGCGGCAGCTTACGGTATCGCTGTAACCGGCACTATGGCCATTGACACACTGCTGGTCTTTTTTGTGATTTATGGTCTGTGGCGCTGGCATTGGTCAGCAGCAATCGTCATCATTATCTTATTTCTAGTAATTGATTTTGCTTTTGTCAGTGCCAATCTTACGAAAGTAATTCACGGTGGCTGGTTCCCGCTGCTCATCGCCACAGTTATCCTTACTCTTCTAACTACCTGGAAGAAAGGACGCAACATTCTGATTCAACGCCTTCAGGCTGATGCAATAGATATCGACTTTTTTCTTACCAGCATTGAAAAGGGGCCACCGACCAGAGTACCGGGTACAGCAGTATTCCTGACCGCCAGTTACACGGGTGTGCCTCACGCCCTGCTTCATAACCTCGCGCACAATAAGGTGCTACATGAGCAAGTAGTGCTGCTGACGGTAGTCACCGCTGATGTACCATTTATACCGGCAGATGAGCGCATTGAGATTAAATCACTGGGGAACGGTTTCTATCGCGCACTCTTCCACTTCGGCTACATGGATGAGCCTGATGTTCCAGCAACTCTGGCACAATGTGAACTGTTAGGACTGAAATTCAATATGCTTGAGACTTCCTTCTTTCTCAGCCGGGAAACCCTCATTTCTACCCCTTTTCCAGGTATGGCACCGTGGCGCGAGAAGCTTTTTATTACGATGGCTCGCAACGCCTCCAGCGCTATGACGCTGTTCAAAATTCCAGCTAACCGTGTAATTGAACTGGGAACACAAGTTGAGTTGTGAGCCAGCCACTTTCGCTCTCTAGAGTATATTCTCGACAACAATACTCACCAGACTAATGAAATTTAATTTGACTAACTAAAAGTAATTCTGGAAGAAAACGTATACGCTGAAAAACTCACTACGTAACCAATGTATAACATACTAAGGTAATGACTAATATCCCTATAAAATTAAGTACCAAGCCTTCACGTACCATACGGTCAATTGGAATCATGCCAGTTCCAAAGGCAATGGCGTTGGGTGGAGTTCCCACTGGTAACATAAATCCATAACTCGCACTCATTGCGGCAGGCACCATCAATAACGCTGGATCGATGCCTGCGGCTAGTCCTGCTGGACCAAGAATCGGCATCAACAAGACAACAATTGCTGTATTGCTAGTAATTTCAGTAAGAAAGGTTACTGCCAGTGCAATAGTAGCAATGATGACCAACGGGTGCAGATTGGATAGTACTGTCAGTTGTTCAGCTATAGATTTGGATAATCCCGATTCAACAAATGCTTGGGCAATGGCGATACCTCCTGCGAAGAGAATGAGAATACCCCAAGGTACTTTCACCGCAGTCTCCCAATCCAGCAACTTTCCATCTCGTCCATTGGGAATCAGAAACATGGTGATGATAGCAATCAGAGCAACAGTCGCATCTGTTGCTCCCTTCACACCCAACCAGGCACTCCAGCCCCCAAATGGCTCGGTACGAGTCACCCAGGCTAAAACAGTAAAACCAAAAATAATCAGAATACGCCGCTCTTCTGGCCGCCATGGACCAGGCTGTGGCAAGGAAAGCTCACCGACATAAGTCAGGTTGCGTGTCAACCACATACCTGCCAGCGGCGCCATTAACAGAACGATGGGCACTCCCCAACTCATCCACTGCGTAAAGCTCACGGCTGTTCCAGTGAAATTCTGGTACTCCTGCATGAAAATCAGATTTGGAGCGGTACCAATGGGAGAACCCAAACCGCCAATGCTACTGCCATAGGCGATGGATAGCAGAAGAGGCAAAGCGAGTTTTTTATCACTACTCTGATCGATAACAGCAAGTGCAAGTGGCAGCATCATCAATGTCGTTGACGTATTGGAGATCCACATGCTCAGCAAAGCAGTCGCGCACATGAAACCTAATACGATACGTCGGCTGCTATTTCCCCCAACTAGCCTTACTAACCCCAGGGCAAGGCGGTGATGTGTTCCAGAATGCGCCATTGCGGCAGAAATCATGAATCCACCGAGCATCAGTAAAATCATGTCGTTTCCGTAGGCTTTTGCGATTTCTTCTTTTGACAAAACGCCAACTAGTGGAAAAACTGCTAACGGAATGAGAGAGGTAACCGGTATCGGAATAGGTTCAAAAATCCACCAGATGACGCAAAACATTACCACTGCACCTGTCCAGCAGGCTTTGACATCCCAGCCGTAGAAACTCATGCTTGCGGCAAACCCTGCTGCAAGCAGAGGACCTGTGATTAATGCCCATTTACGAAATATATGCATAATGATTAATTCACTACGATGAGATGTATAGAGATCTAGGAAAAAGCTGGAATTCTATTACTTAACTTTTTTGTATGCCAGGTGTTTAGTCCCGCAGTATGATGTTGTAATATACAACCAGCTACTGAAGGAGGAATTATGGGACAGATACTGCATGGAAGCGCCCGTACGACAGAGGCGACCCGTCGAGCGATACAACATAGTCAAGAGAGCCTGAACGTTCTGGCGGAGCGTCACGGGATTAATCCGAAGACGGTGGCGAAGTGGAAGAAGCGGGACTTCGTTCACGATGCGCCGCTGGGACCGAAGGAACCTGCGTCGACCGTTCTGACGAAGGAGCAGGAAGCCATGTGCGTGGCTTTCCGCCAGCATACGCTACTCTTTTGGATGACAGCCTGTATGCCTTGCAATCCACGATCCCGCACCTGTCCCGCTCATCCCTGCATCGCTGCTATCAACACCACGGCATCAGTCGGTTGTCGGATGTAGATGGCGATAAACCCGCGAAAAAGAAGTTCAAGAAGTATCCCATTGGATACTTTCATATCGACATCGCTGAAGTGCGAACCGAGGAAGGCAAGCTCTATCTGTTCGTCGCCATCGACCGCACCAGTAAGTTCGCCTATACCGAGTTGCACGACAAATCGGACAGGGAAATATCGACGGCCTTTCTGCGCAACCTGATCAAGGTCGTTCCTTACAAGATCCATACGATCCTGACCGACAACGGCAGCCAGTTTTGTCATCCGCCTCGCTACCGCAACGGGCCGACAGCGCAGTGGATCACGCATATGTTCGATCTGTGCTGTCATGAACATGGCATCGAACACCGGCTCACAAAACCAAAACATCCCTGGACGAACGGACAGGTTGAGCGCATGAATAGAACAATCAAGGAAGCGACTGTGAAACGCTATTACTATGATTCACATGGCCAGTTGAAGGCTCACCTACATACTTTTTTGATGGCATATAACTTCGCCAGACGACTGAAAACCCTCAAGGGCCTCACGCCTTACGAATACATTTGCAAAATATGGACAAAAGAGCCAGAACGATTTAACGTTGATCCTTTCCAGCATACCGTGGGACTAAACACCTAAGTATTTGCACGTATTGCAATGGCCATAAAGATAGAAAATAATGGTTTACAAATCAATATAAGTCAATGAAGTTCATTCCATTGATTCATATTGATTTATAAAATTACACTTTATTTTTAGAGTAAATTGAAGGAATTCAAGAAAGAAAAAAACTGGGATTTTCATAAAACTCTTTTAATTTCACATAAAATGGAGGGTTCTTATGAAGAAATATATATATATGCTATTGCTCTAATTCTTCCTGCTTTTAATGCTTTTGCTGGAATGTTCAATGATGAGCAAATCGTTGCTATCGTTCAGGCCTTCAATAAAGCTGAAATCGGTGCAGGCGATCTTGCTAGATCCACTTCAAATCACTCCGAAACCAGGAGATTTGGTCATCGGATGGTTGGAGAGCATTATGGTGCCAATTGGTTAATTAATGATTTGGTGCAAAAGGAGAAAATTTCACCAGAAAACTCTGAGACCAGTGAAAGCTTAAAAACCAATGAAGAAAAGCATCTTGAGAAGCTCAAGGGTTTGCGGGGTCCAGCATTCGATTTAGCTTATTCGACAATAAGCTGATTCCGAGCGCTAAAAATGAAGAATTGAAACATTTGTTGGCAGTCATACGGTCATGGGTTGCAGGCCATCTTGAGCATGCTCAAATAATCCAGAAATCGTTAGGTGGTTAGGTAAAATGTAAAAACCTGAATAATATTTGCTAGCTTGTTCTTTATTCGTAAGCAATGAATAAGCTAGCAAGTACTATGGTTTGGACTCTTTAAATCCACCATATGACGGTAGCCGCGATGCAGATGGCCGAAAGGAAGTTTTTGACGTTGCGGTCGAAGCGGATGGCGATACGTCGAAAATCTTTCATTCTGCCAAATGTGCGCTAGATGATGTTCCGCAGAGGACCACCTATTACCGTTACATGTATGTTACGGTATTGCCTGTACCGGCACACCGATAGCTAAAGTTGTGTTTAATCAGGAAATCATGGGTAAGAAGGTTACTAGCTTTCTGTGGGAGTAGCAGAAAAAACTTTATTAACTCTTCTGAATAAATACGTAGCACCACCCATCAAACATCTCACTGAAATTCTTCGGAGGATCAGTATGAAAGAAACAAGATTGGGAAGCGTAGTCGTAGTATTCTGCTTGATGTTTGTAATCATCTTCATTGCTATAAACAGCGCATGGTCAGCGCAAGAAGAAAAGTCCAGCACTGGTTTTGCGTGGAATGATGGTGCAGAAATTTATGCCAAAATTTGCGCTTATTGTCATGAAGCCGATGTCGGACCGCAAATCCGCAATCGTGAACTTCCCGCAACCTATATCCGCACAATCGTTCGTAACGGTAACCGGGCCATGCCCGCCTTTCGTTCTTCCGAGATTGACGATGAATCACTGGCAAAACTGGTGGATTTCATTTCACAAAAAGAATCTCAGCATTAAGGAGGTCACATTCCATGGATGAAACCCGACGTAGCCTCATCAAGGGCATGCTTACTGGAGGAACCTTATTGGCCTTCGGTATACCCCGAATAGCTGAAGCAGTACCTATCAGCCAAACGCTTGCCGGTAGTACGCGAAATTGCCGACTATTGCTGGGAAATACACCTATAGACGAAGCATTTGCCAAAGGCGCTGAGACTGCTTACACCAGCTACAGCAGTTACCATCAAGGCGCATTACCAGCATTCCAATTAGAGGATCAGCTATTAACCAACCCTCTACACATAGTGGATTTATTGACGCAAACACGGAATATGCGCTGGGTTGCCGTCATGGATGATGCCAATGCGGCCATATTTACTGAACTGGTGAGAAATTTTGAAAGGCGCCTGCTGGCATTAGGCTCGCACACTTCCGTATCCAGCGATAACGCGGCCCTCCCGTTGCGTCATAGGTGGACTACCGCGTCACCGGCATACAGTGCTGGGGGATTGCTGGCATCCATGCTGATTCAAAACCGGCGCAGTTTTTCTATTGTCGAAAATTTTCTTGCACCATCGCTGGGAGATAGTGCAGGAAAAGAGGCATCCCTATCTGAATTTTCGTCCTATCAGTTGGCTGATCAGTCCGCAACTCGTTTACATTGTGTCGGAGTACTTCCGCAGGAAGCCAGTCAACTGATTGGCTGGAGGGTATCAGAAAATTGGGAACCCGTATCCTCTCGGGTCGATGAATCTTCCATTGGCCAACACAAAACGGCAACAGGTACAGCAATTGAACATCCGCAATTTGGCAATTGGATTGAAGCTACCGGTTATGGGGTGGTAGCGACCGCATTAGGTATGGGGATAAATCAGGAACCTTGTTCCAGTCGCGCATTCGTGCATCGATTGGATCAGCGCTATCCGGATCATCATGGATTATCGGAAAAACATTTTGTCTCGTTTGTAATCGACGTGTAGGGAGAACACAGCATGACTAGTAAATATATCGCATTGCCAAAAGGCGTATCGGAAAAAAACTTCGATGCAGCTATCAGCGATTTTCGCAAGGTACTGGGCGATGACTCTGTGCTCATCAGCGCGGAACAGCTTGCACCCTACATCAAGACAATGATGCCGGTTCCTGATGCTGAGCATACACCTTCTGCCGCATTGCTCGCGACAACCGTCGAGCAAATCCAGAAAATCGTTGCAATTTGCAATCAATACAAAGTACCGATCTGGATCATTTCCACTGGCAAGAATCTGGGCTATGGCTCGGCAGCTCCGGCAGAGCGTGGTCAGGTAGTGCTTGATCTCAAGCGTATGAATCGCATCCTCGAAGTAGATAAGGACTTAGCCTTTGCTTTGGTTGAGCCGGGTGTAACCTATCAGCAGCTCTATGACTACATCAAAGAACACAAACTGGGCTTATGGTTATCCATGCCCGCCCCTTCCGCCATTGCGGGACCGGTTGGTAATACACTGGATCGTGGTGTTGGCTATACGCCCTATGGTGAGCAATTCCTGTTCGCTTGCGGCATGGAAGTTGTACTTGCAAATGGCGAAGTATTGCGCACCGGCATGGGTTCAATGCCGAACTCCAACACCTGGCAGGTATTCAAATGGGGGTATGGTCCTTATCTGGATGGCATTTTTACGCAATCCAACTATGGCATTGTCACCAAATTCGGTTTCTGGTTAATGCCTGAACCACCGGCATTCAAGCCGTTTGTCATCCAATACCAGCATGAAGAAGATATCGTGGAGATCGTGGAAACGATTCGCCCGCTACGCATCAGCGGTGTTATTCCCAATGCGGTGGTCATCGCCCATGCGCTGTATGAAGCGCCTGTGAAGGCTCGGCGTAGTGACTACGTGAGCGGACCTGGCTCGATTCCGGATGAAGCAGTGTATCGAATTATGAAAGATCATAAACTGGGAATCTGGAATGTGTACGCCGCGCTCTATGGCACGCAGGAACAGATTGATGTAAATTGGAACATCGTGAGACAGGCATTCGCTCGATCCGGCAAGGCAAAAATCCTGACGGAGCAGGAAGCGGCAGATGATCCCGCATTTGTTTATCGCGCTAAGCTCATGCGCGGAGAAATGACGCTTACGGAATTTTCGTTATATAACTGGCGCGGAGGTGGCGGGTCGATGTGGTTCGCACCTGTTTCCCAGGCACGAGGAAGCGAAACTCTCAAGCAGATGGCCCTGACCAAGCAGATTCTTGCCAAATACGGCCTGGATTATTCCGGTGAATTCATCGTCGGGATGCGTGATATGCATCATATTGTCGACGTACTGTACGATAAGACCGACCCGGAGCAGACGAAAGCAGCCTACCAGTGTTTTGATGAATTGCTGACTGAATTCTCTGCGCGGGGGTATGGAACTTATCGCGTCAATACAGCATTCATGGATAAAGTCGCTGAAACCTATGGCCCGGTGCAGAGAAATGTTCACAAAACACTTAAAAAAGCACTGGATCCCAATGGAATTCTTGCTCCGGGGAAATCAGGCATTCGCTAGTCTCATTTTGATTTTGAGTAGGAAATAACCATTCCAAAGCGGAGGTACACGTGAATAAAATCAAGGCAGCCGTTGTCCGTCAAAAAGGTGGACCATTTGAGATTGAAGACGTGATACAGGATGATCCACGCTCCGATGAAGTGCGCGTCCGGATCGTAGCAACGGGAATGTGTCATACCGATATGGTTGCGCGTGATCAGTTCTACAAAGTGCCTTTGCCGGTGGTGTTGGGGCATGAAGGCTCGGGAGTAGTCGAACAGATTGGCAGTCATGTGAAGAAAGTCTCTGTTGGTGACCATGTGGTGCTGACCTATATGTGGTGCGGCCACTGCAAACCTTGTTTACGTGGCGACCTGACCTACTGCGAGCATTTTTATGCATTGAATTTCGGTGGCGCACGCGAAGATGGCAGCACGTCAACCTTTGCAACAGGCAATGCACAAAAACCGATTCATGACCATTTCTTCGGGCAATCGTCGTTTGGTACTTTTGCACTCGTGCATGAACGTAACGTGATCAAAGTGCCCAAAGATGCGCCCTTGGAGCTACTGGGTCCGCTGGGTTGCGGCATTCAGACCGGCGCGGGAGCCGTCATGAACGCACTCAAAGTCAGTCCGGGCAGCAGTTTTGCAGCTTTTGGTGGCGGTGCAGTGGGACTCAGTGCCGTGATGGCAGCACATGCTGCGGGCGCTACTACAATCATCTCGGCAGACGTAATTCCTTCGCGCCTAGCCTTGGCGATGGAACTCGGTGCAACCCATACTATTAACAGCCGAGAAACTGATCCGGTCGAAGCAGTTCGCAAAATTACCGGAGGAGGTTCAGATTTCACATTGGAATCAAGTGGACGCCCTGCCGTATTGCGTCAAGCCATTGATGCACTGGCTATCCGGGGAACATGCGGTATTGTCGGCGCCCCTGCCTTGGGTACTGAAGCGAGCTTCGATGTCAACGGTGTGATGACGACAGGAAAACGTATCATCGGAATCATCGAAGGCGACAGCAAACCGGATCTTTTTATTCCGGCACTCGTTGAGCTATATAAACAGGGAAAATTTCCTTTTGACAAGTTGGTGAAGTTTTATTCCTTCGATCAAATCAATCAGGCCGCTGAAAATAGTGAGAAAGGTGTCACGATTAAACCGATCATTCGGCTGTAGTACAAATTTTTGTACTACACTTTGAGTGGATTTTCTACGAAAACACGCATGAGGAATGCATTATGGAAAAGAAAAAAGAATCTCCACAGCCCTATTCAAATTTCGATCAGTTACTGATCAACGGCCAGTGGCGCCACGGCAAGGGAGCAAAGGTTTTAAACGACTTTAATCCTTATGATGGTAAAGTTCTTGTCGAAATACCGCATGCCAATCGCGATGACATGGACGAAGCCTATCGTGGTGCCGCCAAGGTGCAACTTGAATGGGCGGCATTATTACCGGGTGAGCGGGCGGCAATCATGCGCCGTGCGGCACAGATCATGGAAGCGCGACGTGAAGAGATTGTCACATGGATTATTCAAGAGTCCGGTAGTACACGCATCAAAGCCAATCTGGAATGGAATGCCGTACATGGCGTGCTGCTCGAGGCAACCACGCTGCCTTATTTGGTGGAAGGTCGGATTCTTCCGGCGGACATTCCCGGCAAGGAAAGCCGCATGTATCGTAAACCCGTTGGGGTCGTTAGTGTGATCAGCCCTTGGAATTGGCCATTCCAGCTCACTGCTCGTTCTGCAGCACCCGCGCTTGCTGTTGGGAATGCTGTCGTGGTCAAGCCAGCCAGTGATACTCCCGTAACGGGCGGATTGCTGCTTGCAAAAATCCTTGAAGAGGCGGGATTGCCTCCGGGTGTACTCAGCGTTATCGTAGGTGCAGGCAGCGAGATTGGCGATGCATTTGTCACCCACCCCATTCCTCGTGTCATATCATTTACCGGGTCAACACCGGTTGGCCGCAATATAGCCAGATTGGCTGCCGAGGGACCAATACTAAAAAGGCTCGAACTGGAATTAGGCGGTAATGGCCCATTTGTGGTATTGAGTGATGCCGACTTGGCACAAGCTGTGGAAGCTGCCGTGTTTGGTAAATTTCTACACCAGGGCCAAACCTGCATGAGTATTAATCGCTTCATTATTGATGATCGGATTCACGATGATTTTGTAGAACGCTTTGTGGATCGAGTGCGTCAACTGAAAGCAGGTGACCCAAATGCCCCTGATACAATGATCGGCCCCATTATCAATGAATCCCAGTTAAACGGTCTGCAGCAACGGATTCACGATGCCATTTCATCGGGAGCCCGACAAATGTTGGGTGGTGACGCACAAGGTTTGGTACTTCCACCCCATGTATTCTCCCAAGTTACCAATGGAATGCAGTTGGCACAAACGGAATCATTCGGCCCCATTGCGCCGCTCATACGTGCACACGATGAAGTCGATGCGCTGAAAATCGCCAACGACACTGATCTTGGACTTGCTGCCGCTGTGTTTACACAAGACGCCGAGCGCGGCCTTCGGTTCGCACAACAACTCGAATCAGGCATGGCGCATATCAATGATCAACCGATCAACGATTTACCTTACAACCCATTCGGTGGTGAAAAGAATTCAGGAGTCGGTCGTTTCAATGGAGCATGGGCCGTCGCAGCTTTTACTACTGATCAATGGATCAGTATTCAACACAAGCCGCGTCACTATCCTTTCGATGCACGAACCATTGATTGATGAGTTGAGAAACAATGCGGTAGTTCAGCAGCAAAATGGCTGAGATTATCCTTAATTTGCTTTCATTTTTTTAATATGTGTAGGTAAGGTGGATATTTAAAGGGATTCTAGCTTTGGCGTCCAGACTGTGGCTAAGCCTCGCCCTCTGCTCCTCCCACAACAATGGTGGATCGACCGCCAGATCAAACAACGCTATGTGGTTCGGCAGCGCATCGTCCAAAATAGCTGTCACAATATCCGGCGCATGCGTAGTCAGATTGAGTATCCGGCTTACGTAGCTGCTATCGATTCCTTTGCGGGCAGCGATCTCTCTAAGTGACTTAGCTTCACTAGATTCCAGCAGGGCGAGCCAGCGGTGACCTCTGGCCAAAGCCAATTGCAGAAATGTTGTCGCCGTGTCCTAAGGCTGAGTCTTTGCAGTTTCGCCATTTGGCAACGTGACCAACTTACGTCCCCTACGGCGTTTGATCTGAATTAGGATTGGCGGAGTTAATCTGTCGCCGCAAGACGAGATAACATTTCGTCAGCTATATGAACACATACCTCGCTCATTTTTTCCTTTTATCCTTGATACGTTGATTCTGAGTGTCTACTTCGAACAAACCAATGGTCCTGATAAGTTCGCTGAATTTTGCGTAACCGTAATTGCGTGAATCGAACGCCGAGAAATTCTTCACGATATGTTTTTTCACTTCGCCCATGTGAGCAAAGCCATTTTCATCAGAAAGTGCTTCAATTGCGGAGCGGATCAGTGAAACCAGTTTGGTGTCTCTCGCCAGTTCCTTGGAGATTTTTTAGTGCCGGGTATGGTTGCAGCTTCGCTCGAAGGTATCTCAGATTTTTGGGTTTTCTTTTCCGAACTCGCTTTAGGTTTGCCGGAAGCGTCTTCCATTTTTACAGAAAGACTGTTTTCACTGTCGACCTGCTTATTTTGCGAGAGGATTTCGGAGTATTTGAACCTATTTTCCCCGGTTAAAGTCTTTTAATTGCTTTAGAATCCTATAAATTAAGGTGTTTTGGAAGATTCTTATCATCACCAGTTGGGTGAAATTTTAATAAAACAGTTAAAATCAGCTGAAAGTGTTGCCATACCTTGCTTTCAGCTTGTTTATGACAACTGAGGAACAGCTTATATTTTTAACCGCAAACCGTTAGCAGTATTAGGTTCTAGCCGTTTTTATCATAAATTGCAACTGAGGATTTTAGGTTGAATTCGTTGTAGGCCGCTTGCAATGATTCTGGTGTTTTTTCTGGCCAAAACCATAGACTAGGGCTCAGACTCTTTGATTACGAATAATTTCAAGATTCCCATTGAAAGACAAGCATAATTCAATGCTCAGAGGGAGGGATTGGATCATGGACGGATTATTCTGGTTTACGGATGAGCAGTGGGCGCGAATTGAACCGCTATTGCCGCAGAACACGCGGGGTCTGAAGCGCGTTGACGACCGAAGGGTTTTAAGCGGGATTGTGCATATTCTGAAGAGCGGTGGCAGATGGGTGGATGCACCGCGGGAATACGGTCCGAAGAAAACTCTCTACAATCGTTTCATCCGGTGGGCAGAGCGCGGCGTGTGGGAAAAGATATTCTCCGTGCTGGCCGGAGCGGAAGGACAGCCGGACCGACTGATGATCGACAGCACTTATATCAAGAACCACCGTTGTTCTGGTAGCGGAAAAGGGGGCCTTCTTACATGCTATTGGTCGCAGCAAGGGTGGACGAACAACCAAAATCCACCTCGTGACCGACGGCAAGGGGCGTCCGCGCGTGATGCTTCTTACCCCCGGCCAGGTCAGCGACCACAAAGCTGCCCAAGCCTGTCTTGCTGCCATGCCGCCGTCGAAGGAGTTGCTGGCCGACAAAGGATATGACAGCAAAGCGTTACGAGAGTGGCTTGCGCAAAGGGGAACAACGCCTGTCATCCCGCCCCGCAGAAACAGGAAGGTCCAGTACGAATACGACAAGGCCGTCTATAAACAGCGCAATGTCATTGAGCGCACGTTCGGCAGAATAAAAGACGGGGGGTGATAGTCGAAAGGCAAAATCGCCGAACAATTTGTCACATTCACATATATAACAAATAGTTATATCAAAAAGCCAACTAAAAATTCGCTAAAACTTCCAAAACTGCCAAATATACCCCAACTAGGTATATGCTCGCACAAAAATAACCAATAACCCTTAAAACTACTCAACATACCTATAGTGGGTATACCCCCACCATCTAAACACAGCACAACATTTCCTTCCCACTTCGCACTTCTCCACCTAAAGATACTAGATTATGTTGACGAACTTGAGCAAAAGGGCGAGATAGATGACCTGACTGGCATTGATGGGCCGTTTGAATCTCTCCAGCTAATGTTAAAAAGAAGAAACGAAAACTTGGCATTGCAGGCCAATTCAACCCAGCAGTTGACTCAGAGTCGTGCAGAGAGTAAACAGTTGGAGAAAGGTTGCAATGGTAATGGTGATGACGATGAATAGGCCGGCCGACCATAGGAAGGCCCAAGCACAGAGACGTGTAGTCGACTTGGGAATGTGTCAGTTTTGCGCATCAACCGAAAATGTCCAGTCGCACCATATATTTGAATACGCAAAAGGCGGCCCATCCACGATTGAAGGAATGATCTCATTGTGCTTGGACTGCCACCAGAGAATGGTTCACAGAGATAATCGTATAAACATAAAAAAGAAGGAAAATAAAATAACAACTTTCGGCAAGGGCGGAAAATGAGCATTCATGTGGCACGGCCATCAATAGCGCAAGCGCCATTTCAACCGAAAAGCCGTGCCTACGCTCCTCGCAGCCTAACTGGTTGTTCAACAGGCGTCTACCAGCTTCGCTGATAGACGCCTGTTAACGCGGGCGTTAGACATCATTGGGTAATGAGATGAAACGATTCAAAGATTTCTTGAGGGAAAAACGGGATGAGAGGGAGAAAAAGCTCTGTGAGCTTTTTCTTGCGCTCGAACACCACACGTATAAGAACATACCAAACACTCGGAATTCGTTGCGTGTTGATTCACAGAACACAAATACATTGACCCAGCGACATGCACACGTATATGCCAAGCCAAATGGTGGCGGGAAGCAACTTTACTCCGTGAACTTAGACGGTTCAGGGCACGATGGATCATCTGGTGCCGTCATTCCCGCAAACCATGCTGAGTACTTGCGTGGACTTGGGTTCACAATTCCAGACAACCTTACTCTGGAAAGCTTAGATATTGACTCCCTTAGCCCAGAACTCTACGAAATCTGCATTCTCGACGATGATGTCTAACCCGTCATTCCAGCGGACCGCCTTCGGCGGCCGCTGAATTCCAACGTTATTACATTTCTAAATCAAACTTGATTTTGCCGGCTACTTCTTTCCGTATTATTTATACTATCTGCGGCTCGCCTTCGCATCATGTTTGATTTTGAAGTGGAATTAGATGCCAAGGCCGAATATGAACGAGAATCAAGAGTTACAAAAGCTATTTGAAGGTGTTGTGCCTGAGAGACTAGATGAGGTTCTAGATCTAGTGGAAACACATTCAGCCAAATTCCGAAGAATTGGCGATAAAGTAGGGTTTAATCTTGATGCCGGCGCTTTTGGTGCTATTCAGTTTACACAACGATCTTTAGAGCAATTGTGGCTCTTTGGTTTTTCCGGGCTTTATGCGCTGCACTGTTATTCTGCAGTAGCAGTCTTGGCAAAGTGCTATGGCTTAAAATTTGATCTTGATGAAATTGATGGGCTCCCAGATCAGAAGGAAGAGAATGAGCGGTTTTCAAAGATCATCGAGATTATTGGAGAGCTAAGTGGTGTTGCAAGTGAGCATGACTTCACTTGGCCTCAAGGAATTCCTAAGCCTGAAAATGGCAAGCCAAAAAATATTGAACAGGCAGCAGTATTCGATCTTATCCTCATGGCAACCGCATATGTGTTTCTTCACGAACTGAAACATGTGATTTTTGAATCGGAGGGTAATGCCCCATCAAACCCATTAGAGGAAGAAATGAAATGTGATACTTTCGCCTCTGAAATGATGTTATCCCAAATTGATAAATATTCCATTTTGAGCGGATATCCAGAAGATAAAGTCCGCATGAAGCGATCTATGGGTATAGCACTTGGAAACGCATTTTTAGCTGTTGCTACACCTAAAGATAAGATTGCCGGTACAGACACTCATCCTCCGGTATATGAGCGCTGGTCAGCAACTCTTGGGGGTATTACTTTGGAGGAGAATGACTTCTACTGGCTATATTTTGCCTCACTTGCCATTGCGCTCTTAAAGTATAAAGAGATTAATTTCCCCTCAGTGCCTGTAACTAGCTATAGGCAGCTTGCAATATCAGCAATTGATGCATTAGAAAGTAGCATCTAACAAATAGTGTACTTGGGAAAATTACTCACTACACTCCTAATTTTCCGGTGAACAAGGCGTTATCTTCGTTAAAACTGAGTTTTGTACTGTCTCACTATCTGGTTTGGGTCAAACTGCGACGGCTATACCCGGCAAAAATCAGCCAGTTTCAGTCATTGGACTTGTATTTTCCACAATCGCTTGATATTTTGCAGGGACGAAAATAAAACCCAAGCGTCAACATAAAGTTTAGGAATCTATAGATCAAATTAAATGCAAATCAATTTAGAAAATTCAAGTTTTGGCTGAGTTTCGCGTTACTCAATCCAGCTTACAGTCCTCGACAAAAAATGTAAATTTACAAATATATAATCAATAACTAATAACAAACATATTAATAATAAACATGGCGGAATTACACGTAAGTAAAAAAAGTATTAGTAAGCTATTCAGCGAAATGCAAGATAGAAAATTTATTATTCCTGATTTTCAACGCCCTTACAAATGGGATGTTGAGAAATGTGAAACGCTGTGGAACGATGTTGAAAACTTCACTGTAACTGATGCAAAGACAAATTCAGACTATTTTTTGGGCACTATTGTTTCTTACATCAATAAAGAAAAAAACTTAGAAATTATAGATGGGCAGCAACGTGTCACATCCTTTTTTTTATTGTTAAGGGCCTTTTATAGAAAATTGGAAAATATGATTGAGGATGAAGATGTAGTAGGGCTTAAAAATCAGATAGCACCTTGTATTTGGGATATTAATCCTATTTCTCAAAAAGTATCAGAGAAAACAAAAATTCATATTGAATCATTAGTAGCCACAGAAGAAGACAATGATACTTTTCATAAAATTCTTGAAACAGGGTCAACTATAGACTCTGCTACTGATAATTATTCTATTAACTATCGCTTCTTTAAAAAGCAATGTGATGAATATGCAGAAACCAACCCAATGCAGTGGAAACGACTGTGTATCACAATTCTTCAGAAATGTATTATTTTGCCTATCGAGTGTGACACAACAGAAACTGCATTAACAATTTTTTCAACTCTTAATGACAGAGGCTTGCCATTAGCTGACTCCGATATTTTTAAAGCTCAAATTTATCGTTATCTTGAAACAGAACACAAGCGTCAGGAGTTTACAAATACTTGGAAAGACCTTACACAAATTTGTAAAGATGCCAAAATTTCTATAGATGATGTGTTTAGATATTACACTCACATATTGAGAGCAAGAAACAATGATAAATCAAAAGAAGTTGGATTACGTAAATTTTATGCTGAAAACAAATATAGCAGGCTTAAAGTTGAAAATCTTATCTCTGAAATTATGGAATTAGCTAATTTTTGGCGTTACATTAACGTAAATAAAGTACCAGAAGATGAGGTTAAATATGAGTTTTCCAAAGATACTCGAAAATATCTTCATTGCCTCACTTGCTATCCAAATGAATTTTGGAAATATGCTACAAGTGTATTTTTTCTAAAAAATAAAGATAGTGAAACATTTGATATTGATTTTTGCAAAATGCTTCAAAAATTAGTTGCTTTTCTATTTGCAAAATTCATAGAAGCACCATCAGTTAATGCTATAAAAGACGATATTTATACAAGCTGCATTTCATTACAAAACCAAAATCAGTTACAGTTTAAAATCACACTCAATGAAGAACTATTAAACCAACAAATTGATAGTCATTCATCATCCAAATTATCAAGAGCACTTTTGCTATTATATGCGTACCTGCATCCTAATCAATCAGAGCTTATTCCTGATACCTTTGATATAGAACATATCTTCCCAAAAAAATGGCAAGATACAAATTATAATGGGTGGAATATAAGCGATGCGGCTTTATATCTTGATCGTTTTGGAAATAAAATTGTTTTTGAAAAGAAGCTAAATATTCAAGCTGGCAATGGATATTTTGGAATTAAAAAGCAAAAATACAGCTCATCTAAAATTGCTTGTGTATTGGATTTAAGTAAGTATCATAAAAATGATTGGGTAAAAGATGATATCGAATTGAAAGAAGCTAATTTTAAGTCTAATCTCATTAGTTTTTTTAAAGATCAACTAAGCTAATTACCAATAAAACCCATACACCGAGATGGGCATATGTTTTTCGTGCTATTCAGCGGAGTTGGAGTTAGGGCTCTAAAAAAGGACAGAAAAAATACTACTCACTTTAAATGTCTACTAGGGGCCGACTTCAATCAATTAATGTCAGATTTCCGATAAGCTGGCCTCATAATATGGGGTAGCCAGTACAATCAAGATCTCCAGAGCTGTATATCATTCCATTTATAAGGATGATATACATTTATTAAACTTGACAAAACGTAACAATTTTATTGCCAGTAATGATAAAAGCATAGAAAATATATCGATACTTTATATTTACTTGCAAGGCCGCTGAAGGCGGTTTGAGTGCTGGGAGGAGTCACGTGGAATTATTCTGCTTTGCATCGAAGAACTTGACGAACATTTGGGCCGGGATCGGCGCTCAGATGTGGGCAGTCAATGAAACTTCATCGAAAGACATGAAGGGAAGAATTACAAAATCAAAACGCATGAAGGTTGGGGCGGCTGGGCTTCTCTATTGCAACGAAATTCATTCCTTTACTACGCCTTTCTTGGTCTACTTAGAGCCAGATCCCGATAGTGAGGTGACGGACATCTGGCCCGAGAAGTGGCGGCTTCCATTCAAGATTCATCCTTTAGGCACTCCAGCACGTCGAGTCCATTCTAATGAGGCTAAATCTCAGTGGCCCCTGCTGAAAGATATTGGTCCAGGTGGTGTTTCCGCAGCAATGAACATCACTGGAACTACTGTCTTTGTTCCTATTGAGGTATCTACAGATGATTGGTCACTTATCCTGTCCTCGCTGGCAACGCCTAACCCTTCTATAATGTCAGATTTAATGCAGGCTAATTATTGAAGCTTCCAGATCAAGTTTGAGCTATTACTTTATTAATGATTATAAATAGCTATTAATTGCATACCCACAAGCCTTTAGCTCTTTAGCGACCGCATTCTTCCAAGCGCCGTACTGATCTAGAGATACGTACACAACACCGCTGATATCATTTGGTGTTTCAATGTCACCTTTTACCAACGAGCATACGTTTTTCCTGCCTAGCTTCGCCATAAGATAGCCGTGCTCAAAGACTACATTTTGACGTGCTCTATTTTTTGGAGGAATTTTCGATTCATGAACTCCACGTCCATGATCACAAGCCGTATAGAGCACAAGGGCAAAATCTGCGTCATTTGAATAGTGTGCTCTATTTTTTCAATTATAGTCATGCCAGCGCTAGCTTGTTCGTGCAAAATAATTGCTTCTAAACCGAGTTTTTCGATAAAGCGGCTGGCCTCTTGCTTTGCCTCATTATCACGCCCATGTACGATAAATACCTTTCGCTTATTTCTTGCGACAACCTGAGGTTGACTCTGAGCCATATTTGGGAATGTGTTGGTCGGCAAAGGTTGCTGAATAGGTTGTCCGAACTCAAGAGCATCAAGGATTGGAGTGAACTCTTCAGATATAAAGGTTCTTCGCTCGGCATAGGTTCCGAACTTTTGCTTGATGAACCCCCAGAATGTATCGAGATTAGGATGTTGTTTTAACCACTGCGGTAGAAGAGACGAAATATTTGAATTGCTTAATAACTCGTTGCGCAATGTTTCAAATTCCCGCGAATCAGCGGCTAACCCCGTTGCTCTCGAAGTCAATAGGTTTACCAAATAGCTTACCTTATCGAAATCATTCTCCAAGAATTTAATGCTCAAATTTTAAGTCCTTTCCTATTTATAGTGTTCGTTTGAGAGCCTAATGTAAAGCTAACTGGGCGTGGCCAAGCACAGTTTATGCATTACGCAATTGTAATATGATATATGTTTTTAGAATATATCTAACGATGCAGCAAAAATTAATAACGTTTGATTGACACATTATTATATGAAAAATATAGTTAACATACTTTATATTACGTTCTATTGATATGGGTGTTAATATGCAAACAAGCGAGTTATTGCAGGCAATTAAAGGCGAGTTCCCAGACTTAACCCCTAAAACGCTTAGGGATTGGGTTAAGGAAGGATTCTTGACCACCCCAACCCGTGTTGGGCTGGGGTTCAAAGATGGGGTAAATAACGAATGGGCACCCGATAGCGTTGATAGAATCCGCATAATGAAGAGCGTTACTACCAAGCGTATCGATAAGGTGCGTGCTAGGCGTGCATTGCTGGCTTCTGGGTTCTTTATTGGGGTCGCTGGTTTGCGTGTTGAGTTGTTAGATGTGATCGATTCTATACACAACACCCACAATAACCCCAAACGATTTGTAAAAGATTCTCAGTTTATCGCTTCTAGGAAACCTTCGGTGTTGTTCAATGAAAATGTTAGAAACCTGATACAAACATGCTTAGTTTCTCCAAGGCCGGTCTTCGACAAGTATTTCGAATTGCTTAGTAAGCATATCGCTGTATCAGAACAACCTCGAAGCCCATTACAGGATTTGTTAGAGCTATTCTCTATTTATCAATTTGAGCGAGACCTTGCGGCGGCTTCTGATGATACGCTGCAATCAGCATTTGAAGATAGTGCAAGCGTGTTTGATGCGGTATCCCCTATCCTAGGGGGCTTATGCAGTATCAATGGATACTCACCGATAAACAAAAACCGCACTATTGCTGAATTTATAAATTTCAATGTGTCGCCAAATCTAAAAATAGACCGCCATGAGTTTGACTTCATAGTTAGATTGTTGTGCGTGGCTGGATGTTTAACTGTGGTTACACACCGGGCAAGAATCATTGAATTGCTTCCTAAAGTTTTAGTGTATGTGGGAGCGCATATGGGTATTGAACAGACTACACAGTCTAAAACGGATAGTATTGAATTTACACAGGCCCTTTTTAATCATGAGTAAACGGCAGTTTAAAGAACCATTAGATTGCAGACCAAAACGATTTACACGTGAAGATGGTGGAGAATCGGTTCAGCATTTCTTGCCCATGAGGGAATTGCGAGCATCTTCAAACTACTGGTTAAAGCGTTTAAGAACATCCACGGTGATAACGCTTACAGGTATCAGCCCATCTGTTAGCGTGGATAACGATAGTTTAGTTATAAAGCAGGGTGCAACCTTGGCGGATATGGCACCCCCTACCACTAGATATCCGAGAGGGGTACATAGGCTTGCATGGGTGGTGATTGATTCACCCAATGGGTTTGTAACCATTGATGCGTTACACTGGCTAGAATCGCAGCGTATAGGGTTAATGATGTGTTCCGGTGGCAATACCTCGGTATTGTTGCAGCATGTGGATAAACCAATTGTTTCATTACGTCGGGCGCAATACTCGGGTAATGTGGTAGTCATTGCACGTTGGGTGTTGCGTGGCAAGCTGGCGGCATGTTTAGACGCGTTCCCGGATTTACCAAACGCGCAGGAATTACACGAGTTACTTCATGGGGATACCCTGAGTCAGCTTGTCAGCGTCAATGATCTCAGATTAGTTGAAGGACGGATTGCTGGTGCATACTGGAAACACCACACTTTTACTTTAAACCATTATGCAAAATTTCCACCTTGGTGGAGTGAATTTGACCGCCGTAGTAGTGGAATCGGTAACACTGGAAACAGACACGCCACACACCCGGTTAACGCTATTCTGAATTACGCTTATACAGTAGTAGCTGGGATAGTTAAGAGACATTGTGCATTGTTGGGATTAGATACTGCTGTTGGGAGCCTGCATGCTGATAATGATCGGCGTGATTCCTTAGTGTGGGATTTGTTGGAATTGATACGTGCAGATATCGATAAATTACTTCTAACTTGGATGAAGTCAGTTAAGTGGAGGCGTACCGATTTTTTAACGTCTGAGCGTGGTGTTGTCAGCTTGGATACCAATTTGCGGCGAGTGGTCGTGGAAAAGGTGAGTACGTTGCAATCGTCAGTAGAGCGGATAGTTAAAGATTACACGCTGTTTTTATTACGTTTGTAATTCATCGTTTCGTAATATGGCACATCGTATAAATTCAACAATGATGTATAACCAGCCATAAAAAAGGCTAGTGTTTTGATTTTCATCATGTTGTAGTTGTGTAAAGCTGATACATGCGTGACAGTTGATACAGATTGTTACCGTCATCTTGTGGGCGTGTCCAGCTACGTGGTGTCGTTCTAAGGGGGCGGTTTGCTCACAGATAACGCAGAACGCCTTATTTGTTCTGGGTGAGGTGCAATTACGACATTTTACCCGACCATTCACCAGCTTTTTACGCAGGGCGGCAGAGCGACTTTCGCCACAATCGCACGTTGCATATTCTAGCGGGTGGCCTGATGTTTGATAATAACGGTATATGCCAGCAACACCCATTTATATCACTCTCCAAGCGCTAATTCCCTTCAATGTCGGCATATAGGCTCTATCCTTCATTGCTAGACACACCAAAGCATGCTGGCTGTTACGTGCCAGTGCATCAAGAATAATGGCGGTCTTGTCTGTGGTGATTGAGTATGCGTACCGGGTAAGAATGTTGTTTAACTCGCAGGGTATGTCACAGGTGAGGATCACTTGCTTCTCGTTCATGGTCTGGTTTCTGGTGCGTTGATCATAAATTGACTATATCAACCCGGGTTTGCAGAAAATGACCTTATAGCGTGCGATTGAATCTATTCAGCAAATATTTTTATGTTGTATGTAAGTAATTGATCCAATGTTGGATAGCCTTTGATGGGTGGCCGGTGTGGAGCGAGCTGGCTAGAATCGGTTATTAGACGCTGGGCAATAGTAAGGGGCTGGGTAGAGAAATTTTTTTTGCTAGGTGGAGAGGTGCGAGGCAGAGAGAAAAGTTGTGCTATGTTTGGAGGATGGACATATACCTAGTATAGGTATATTGAATAGTTCTGGGAGTGGTTGACTATTTCTTGGGTGTGCATATACCTAACAGGGGTATATTGGGCAGTTTTGAAGGGCTTGGCTAATTTCTAAGTAGTTTGTGTGGGTAAGTTATTGTTTTATCGTATAATGTGACAAATTGTTCGGTGATTTTGCCTTTCGACTATACTCCCCCCCGCAGAATAAAAGACTTCCGCCGCATCGCCATCCGCTTCTTCCACTTCGCCACCGTCTTCGGATTAATCCCGTGACACTCCGCCAGAACGTTCAGGCTCTCTTGACTATGTTTATCGCTCGACAGGTCGCCTCTGTCGTACGGGCGCTTCCATGCAGTATCTGTCCCATAATTCCTCCTTCAGTAGCTGGTTGTATATTACAACATCATACTGCGGGGCTAAACAACTAGGCTGTAGTAACCATAATTAGGTTAGTGATTGCAATACTCACAGTACTCATTTAGCTTTTAGGAAAAAGAGAACACATTACTTGAGCTAGAGTGATGAAACGTACCCTTCCTGGTCGATATCCTTAAATCAACTCTCCATTAGGGTATCCAGACACTCTTTATCTCCTATCTAGCACAAGCTATTGAAAAACTTTCTACGTTGCCGCTGCGGTATTAAAAGCAGTCTCAAAATGCTCATTTATCAGGTATACACTCCGCTTTCTTCGCCTGTTTTTGCCTATTACTGACTACCTTGAATACGTTTTTCAACGGCCTGCTAGGTCAATTTAACCTAAAAACCGCAGTTGGACGGGGTGAAGCGTGTGGTGGTCCAGATGCGAGGCAAGGCGCGATGAGGCCGCAGGGCCGTTCCCTGCAACGAAGAGCAACGCCGCATTCGTGCCTGGAGCGACACATGATGCTCCTCGTAGCGGCCTCACCATTCTGGTGAATGAGAAAATTCCAGGAATGCCTCTATATGTCATGGACTTAACTCTCCAATCAAGCGGTCAACTGCGGTTTTTAGGTTTAAGTATGACTTCCTGATAGAATCGCTTTATTATCTTTCTTTGATCATTCCATCTTCTAACTCCACCACCCGATCGGCAATATCCAGAATACGATAATCATGCGTCACCAGCAGAATTGTGGTCTGCGACTCCTTGGCTAATCGCTCAAGAATCGTGACAGCCTCATGACCACTTTGCTTATCCAGAGAGGCCGTTGGTTCATCGGCCAGAACGATTTTAGGTTGCCCCACTAGAGCCCTTGCAATGGAAATACGCTGACACTGCCCCGCAGAGAGCTGATCTGGTTTGTAATTGAGTCGGTCACCCAGCCCCACAGCTTTCAGCATTTCTGCTGCGCGATCAAGTCTCTGCTGCTCAGTCATCCTATCTTGCATCTCTAAAGTCATGCTGACATTTTGCAACGCAGTAAGCGATTTAAGCAGATTATGCTGCTGAAAAATATAACCGATCTGTTGACGAACAGTAACTTTAACCTGCTCGCTACTGTTAATTAATTGCTGATCGAGCACCATCACACTGCCGTGAAGAGCCTGGCGCAGCCCACCGATAATGGTTAAGAATGTGGTTTTACCTGAACCGGAAGGACCTGTCATCAACACGATCTCGCCTTTATGAATTGAAATCGTGACATTTTTCAGAACAGGCTGCGTGAGCGCGCCGCTGCCGAAATTGAAATTCAGGTTATTGACATCGATGACGAGAGACATCAGAACATATCGGCTGGATTGGCAGCTTTCAACTTATGTATTGCCAGAAATCCTGCTGTCATGCACATGGAAAGAATAAACAGAAATACAGTCATGGCCTTGCTGAAAGTCATCGGCATTGGCATGAATATTTGTGATTCAGCCAGGTGATATAGGCCGAGAGAAAAAAGATAGCCAGGAATAAAACCCAAAATTGCCAGAAAGAAGGCAGACGCAAATACCACGCGAATAAAATAACTATGTTCATAGCCCATGGCTTTTAGCGTTGCGAACTCATGACGATGATTGGTAATATCAGTAAACAAAATCTGATATACGATTACCAGGCCCACCACCAGTCCCATCACCGTGCCAAAGCCAAAAATGAATCCAATGGGCGCTATATTTGCCCAGTAATCTTTTTCATATTGCAGTAACTCATCGTAAGTAAAAATATTGACGAACTCATTAAGCTGACTGCTAAGCTCGGCTTGTACCTGTTTTATCGATGCGTCAGGATGAAGCCTGATGACACCCAAATCGATAGCGTCGAGATTTCTGTCCGGAAAGATACGCATAAAATTCAGATCACTCGTGATTATATTGCCATCAGCAGCAAATGATACGCCCAACCGAAAAAGTCCGATGACGGTGATTTTATAATCCTTAATTTCTGTCACATTCCGGCCTGCTTCCAACAATTGGCGAACTGGTCCAAATTCGGGGCGGGAATATTCGTCAAACAGCACCGTATCCTTGAGCCGCAATGCAGTTCGCATATTTATAATATCTTCGATATCAAAGATTACGGAATCCGGATCAAAGCCGTAAACCATCAACGTTCTTTTAGTCCGGGTTTCGATGTTCTTGAAAGGAGCTAGCCCTAGATAAAGTGGATAAACCTCGGCAACTGCTGGGTTCCCCAACGTACGCATAAGCTCACTGCGAGTGAAGTGGACTGGACGCCACATCGCTTCACTTTGCTTATGTATCAGAAACAAATCGCCATTCAACTTTACCGGTGCAGAAGCAGCGCTAGCATAAAGCGCGTCCCTGAATCCCTGTTGCATAAACACCAGCACACAGGCGAATAACACCCCACACGTAGCTGCAACCAATTTGGTACGATCAAAGATCAATTGCCGCCAGGCTAAACGGGCAGGGAAATAAATCCAGGCAACGAGATTCATCGTGCAATTCGAACCCAAACCTGCCGGAAAATCTGATGCTGTAACTCAGCAATTGCTTCGGGTTCGAGTGTCAGGCGCACTTCAATGATGCGATTATCCCGGTCTGCCAGTGGATCCGTGTCATTTAAATCGTTCTTTCTGACGAGAAAACCCAATTCTCTGACCTGGGCGTGATAACTCCGCTTGAAACCAGAAGCATTGATGCAGCCTTTTTGTCCTACTTGGACACGAAGCAGATCTGTTTCATAGACTTCTGCAACGACATCGAGCTGGGTTAAATCCGCCATTTCCAACAACCCATTATCTCCGATTCGTTCAGTAGGCCAGGTATGAATCTTTAAAATAATGCCGGAAATGGGGGCATAAATAAGCGTATTTTCAAGTTCTGCTTCAGAGACTTTTTGTTCGGCTTGAGCATTGGCTATTTCGGCCGTCAAGCGTTTAAGATTAGCTTCGGATTGCTCAAATGCCAAACGTTTGGCATCAGCAAGAGAGACGCTGGCAGCAGATTCTTGCTCAAGCGATTGATAACGCAGATGTTCCTTCTTATTGAAAGTCAACGCGACCTGCTCGACGATCCGTTGTGCTTCCAGCGACTTGACGCGTGCACTGGCTGCTTCCACTTCAGCCTTTTTCTTACTATGATCCGAAAGCACCGCTAGCTTGTCACCCGACTTAACCCGATCTGCTTCCTGAAAAAAAAGCTGCTCTACTCTGGCACCTTCCGGACCGGCATTATGGGAAACCTTGATCACGCGGGAGCGGGGCTCGATGCGGCCTAAAGCACCAATTCCTGGATTGTTATTACCAAGCAAACATTGCATCTCGGCCAATACGCTGGAGCTCGCGAGAATAAAAGCAACGATGATAAAAAAACAATTACTTACTTTCTGGAACATGAATCATTATGCGATATTGGGTTAAAGAGGCTAAAGGAGATACAGATAGGAAAATCAGAGAATTTAGATGGGTTATCTGACTATCTCCTACTCTTAAATGATACCCGACACCATAGACGACGCTGCTATCTCACCCAGATGGTTTTGATGTTCACGAATTCACGAATGCCATGACAGGATAACTCCCGTCCAAACCCAGACTCTTTTATACCGCCAATCGGTAAACGCGGATCACTTTTAACGATGCCATTGACGAAAACGCTGCCAGCCTGGATTTGGCGAGTGATAAACTCACCTCGTGCCACATCACGTGTCCATACGCTTCCACCCAGGCCAAATGGCGATTCATTAGCCAAGCGAATGGCTTCTTCAGTATTTTTAACCCGTACCATTACCGCTACCGGGCCAAACAATTCTTCATCAAAAGCAGGCATGCCAGGACATACCTGATCCAGGATAGTTGGTGCGTAATAAACGCCTTGGGTACCGACAAATTCTCCGCCAGTCACGAGGGTAGCGCCCATGGCAAGGCTACGCTCAACTTGCGCATGCAGAACATCCCGTAAATCGGTACGCGCCATCGGCGCAAGAGTAGTCGTTTCTATCTTGGGATCACCGCTGCGTAATTCATTTATCAATATTTTAAAGCGTTGTACGAATGAATCCGCAATGGCATCCACGAGAATAAAGCGTTTGGCGGCAATACAACTTTGCCCCATATTCTGGAAACGAGCAGTAACCGCTTGTGCTACCGTAAATTCAAGATCGGCATCATCGAGTACGATAAAGGGATCCGACCCACCTAGTTCCAGTACACATTTTTTCAAATGCTGACCTGCAATGGCAGCAACTTTGCGTCCGGCAGCATTGCTACCGGTCAAGGTTACAGCAACAATGCGTTTATCGGTAATGACTGTTTCAACCTGGCTTGCCGTGATCATCAATGTGCGAAAAGTATTGGCAGGAAATCCTGCTTCGCGAAATGCCTCTTCCAGCGCAAGCGCACAACGGGGCACATTGGAAGCATGTTTCAGTACCACGGTATTGCCCGCCATCATCGCAGGGGCAGCAGCACGTATCAATTGCCAGAAAGGAAAATTCCACGGCATGATGCACAATAAAGTACCCAAGGGCTGGTAAACGACAAGGCTGCGGCTGGCATCAGACGCAATAATTTCATCAGCCAGATAAGTTCCAGCATGCTCTGCGAAATGGTCACAACCCAGTGCGCATTTGTCGATCTCGGCTCTGGCTTCTTTCAGTAATTTTCCCATTTCTTCACTGATCAGATTAGCGTAGTCATCGCGACGCTGACGAAAAACCTGTGCCAGCTTACGCATATAAACAGATCGCTGCTCAATGCTAAGCAAGGCCCAGCCTTCCTGCGCTGATTCAACCTCACTCAAAACGGTGTCAATGGTATCGGCCTGCCAAACGGGAAAGGATTGTATCGTTTGCCCTGTAACGGGATTGATTGAAAGCATGGACATTGTGTTAGCACCCTTTAAAAATGAATTTCATTTATCATTATCAGATAATACTTCTGCGCTGAGCATAATAATTTCAATTTAACCTAGATTCCTCAATTGGACATGAGGAATCTAGTGTTTAATTGCATTAATTCATTACAAGCTTTCTGAGGTTTATATCTATAAAAAACAACTGGTTAACTAAGATAATAAAATAACTTATTTTTGCAATTAAACACTAGGTTTAATTGATGATCCCCTGACGTAATTTCTGATACACAAAAACAATCTTGTTAGACCCCTTGCCAGCTCTGTTGGATAGCACGATCGTATGGGTCGATCGCTCTTTTACCCCACCTCCCTGCTCATTCTATTTTTCTTCAACTAATCCTCAAGCAGAGGGTGAGCTTGAGAGTTTCCTGCTACCAAAGAATAAATTATCCTAAAAGCAGTTTTTAGGATTATGTATGCAATTGCATTATTGCTTGGCTATTTGTTATCCCTTAGCATCCTTTTGTAACAAAAGCGAATTAAGCTGGATTTTTTCCGCACCAGCTATCTGCCTGAATAGCACTTTGCTAATGAGTTTCAATTTTCAAAGGAAAAAATACTAAACGACTCAATCATAACAACTAGCCTTAAAGTTGAAGGAGGGACCAAATGCAAGACTCGGAATCCGCTGCCGTTATTGGTCTATTTGCCCTACTCGTACTGGTCGCACTACTCTGTTTGTTGAGTCTATCACGCTGGCTTGGTGGCTATCGGCCGCAGTGGGATAAGGAACAACCTTTTGAGTGCGGTGTCCCTCCTACCGGCGATGCACGTCCTCAGATTCCAGTGCGCTTCTATGTGATCGCCGTATCCTTCCTGATATTCGATATTGAAGCAATGTTTCTGTTTGTCTGGGCAGCAGCCTATTGGGAATTGGGCCTGCCAGGTGTAATTGGTGCCATTGTTTTTATATTGATTCTGTTGCTTGGCTTGGCCTATGAATGGTGCAAAGGAGGGTTGTCATGGAGTCCAGACAAAACAACCAGGGACCTCTAACAGCCGTTTTCGGCAAACTAGAAGATGCGGTGTCTTGGGGGCGTAAGTATTCACTCTGGCCATTCAATTTTGGCCTCTCCTGCTGCTTCGTCGAAATGATGGCGACGTTCACGCCGCGCTATGATATCGCTCGCTTTGGTGCCGAAATCATGCGTGGCTCACCGCGTCAGGCGGATCTGTTGATCATCTCGGGAACCGTATTCATTAAAATGGCGCCGATGATTCTGCGTCTCTACCACCAGATGCTCGAACCCAAGTGGGTTATTTCCATGGGGTCCTGCGCCAATTCAGGTGGTATGTACGATATCTACAGCGTTGTGCAAGGGATAGACCAGATCCTGCCGGTGGATGTCTACGTGCCCGGCTGCCCGCCGCGGCCTGAGGCGCTGTTGCAGGGACTAGTATTATTGCAAGAGTCAGTAGGCAAAGAGCGTCGACCACTCGGTCACAGAGTAGAGGGATAGCAGATGGCAGATAGAGACAGACAGCGAGCGCTCACCACCCAATTGCAGACACAGTTCAACGCTATTCCTAGCGAACTGCCTCACGACAGAATCAACACCCTGTTGATCCCAGCTGAACGTCTCACCGAAACGCTAACCTTCCTTAAACACAAGGCAGAGCCCCGTTTTGAGATGCTCTTCGACCTGTCCGCCATTGACGAGACGGAGCGAGATGGTGGATTGACCGTGTTTTATCAGTTGCTATCCCTCTCCGGCAATGCCGACCTGCGCCTCAAGGTGAGTTTGTCTGCAGAAGCGCCGGTATTACCCAGCGTCTGCACCGTATGGTCAGCTGCCAATTGGTATGAACGCGAGCTTTATGACATGTTCGGCATCCACATAGACGGTCATCCCGATCTGAGGCGTATCCTGATGCCCGAATACTGGGAAGGTCATCCTTTGCGCAAAACACATCCCAATCGTGCCACCGAGATGCCACCCTACCAACTGCCCGAAGCTCGCTATCGCAGTATCATGGAAAGTTACCGTGCCGAGGATTATCACGAACCGGGGATGAGTAATGAAGAAATGATCCTCAACATCGGCCCCACACACCCCGGTACCCACGGTCTATTGCGTTTGGTAGTGCGGTTGCTGGGTGAGGAGATACGCGATGTGAAGCCAGATATCGGTTTTCATCATCGCGGCGCGGAGAAAATGGCCGAACGTCAAACTTACCATAGCTACATCCCTTACACCGACCGCATCGATTATCTGGCTGGTGTTCAAAACGAACTACCCTATGTGCTTGCAGTGGAACAGCTCGCCGGAATTACCGTGCCGCCACGTGCTCAGGTGATCCGGGTGATGCTCTGCGAACTTTGCCGTGTTGCCAGTCATCTGGTCTGGGTGGCCAGCTATGCGCATGACACGGGGGCGTTAGCGCCACCTTTCTATGCCTTCCGTGAGCGTGAATACCTGTACGATGTGATGGAACTCATCACGGGTGGGCGCATGCATCCAAGCTTTTTCCGCATCGGCGGCGTGGCCTTGGATCTGCCTGAGGGATGGCACGAGGCGGTGCAAGGTTTCTTGAAGCGCATGCCGGCTGCTATCGATGAATACCAGGCACTGCTCCCGAACAACCCCATATTGCGTGGCCGCACCCGTGGTATCGGGGTATTGTCCATAGCAGAAGCTATCGACTGGGGAGTGAGCGGACCCAATCTACGGGCTTGCGGCCTGGAATGGGATCTGCGCAAAAGACGTCCTTACAGCGGCTACGAGCACTACGACTTCGAGATTCCTACCGCTACCGAGGGCGATGCCCTGGCCCGCACCGAGGTGCGCCTGGAAGAAATGCGCCAGAGTCTCCGCATCGTCGAGCAGGCCATGCAGAACATGCCGGCCGGGCCGGTCCTCTCCGCAGAGGCGCGCTATGCCTTTCCACGTAAGGAGGCAACGCTGCAAGACATCGAAACCCTGATCCACCATTTCATCGCAGTGAGCCGGGGTATGCGTTTCCCAGCCGGGGAAAGCCTCTTTGTAACCGAGGCGCCTAAGGGAATGAACGGCTACTTTGTCGTCAGCGACGGTTCGGAAAATCCCTACCGCCTGCGTATCCGCACCCCATCTTTTCCCCATATCCAGGCTCTGGCGTTACTTGCCCGCGGCCACCTCTTGGCGGATCTGATTCCCATCCTCGGCTCCCTCGACTACGTCTTGGCGGATATAGACAGATAGGAGGAAATATGAACGACAAGCTAAACCGGCAAGTACTGCAAAAACATCTGGCCCAACTCCCCGTCACTCATCCAGAACGTCGTGCGGCGATCCTGCCTATGATGCAGGCCTTACAGATCGAACACGGTTACCTCGATGATGCAGCAGTTGAAGAAGTCGCCCATTTCACCGGTCTATCGACTACCGAGGTTGAGGAATTAGCTACTTTCTATAGCCTGATCTATCGTCGTCCGGTTGGCCGGCATGTCCTTCGGGTCTGCGACAGTGTCTGTTGCAGTCTACGTGGAGCGGATCAGTTGCTGGTAGCTGCCGAAAAATACAGTGGCGTGCCATTGGGAAAAGTCACTCCGGATGGAGCCTTTAGCGTCTTGCCCAGCATTTGTCTGGGGCTGTGCGACCAAGCGCCCGCAGCGCTTGTTGACGGTGAGGCAGTGGGACCATTGGACGAAGCTGCTCTGCAAGCACTGCTGCAACGCCTACAAGTGGAGGGCTAAGCGTATGGAAGCCGTGCTGACCCGCCACCTCGATCTCAACGCTCCCTTGGGTTTGCAGGCTTACCAAGCCGTCGGTGGTTACCGTAGCCTGGATGCCGCCTTTGATCGCAAACCCGAGGAAATCATTGAGATTGTAGAAGCGGCCAATCTACGCGGGCGCGGTGGGGCAGGTTTTCCCTGCGGTCTGAAGTGGCGCCTGCGGGGTGCAGACGCGCCGCATCCCCGTTATCTGCTTTGTAATCTGGATGAATCTGAGCCTGGCACTTTCAAGGATCGCTATCTGCTCTATGGCGGTCCTCACCAGATCATCGAAGCGGCCATCGTCTCCGCCTATGCGCTGCAGGCTGAACAGGTTGTGATTTTTGTCCGGGGCGAGTATGCCAAGGGTGGCAATGGCTTGAAGCGCGCCATCGAAGAGGCTGAGAAGGCAGGACTGGTGGGATCCAATATCAGGGGCAGCGGTTTCAGTCTAAAGATCAAGGTACACCTCAGTTCCGGACGCTACATCTGCGGCGAAGAAACAGCCATGACTAATGCCATTGAGGGGCGACGCCCCAATCCGCGCCCCAAAATACCACGGCAAAGCGTCAAGGGCCTATGGGATCAACCCACCACCAGCAATAACGTCGAGACTCTGGTCAATGTGCCGCATATCCTGCTAAATGGCGCCAACTGGTTTCGTGATGTGGGGGTCAATGGCGGTTGCGGACCCAAATTATTCTGTGTTAGTGGCATGGTGCAACGCCCTGGCCTGTTCGAACTCCCCTGCGGCACTCCGGCACGAGAATTGATTTTCGAACATGCTGGCGGCCTTGCCGAAGGACGCACTCTGCTCGGCTTCATACCCGGTGGGGCTTCGACGGCCTTCCTGCTGCCCGAACACCTCGATGTTCCGATGGATTTCGATCCCGTCGCCAAAGCAGGTTCACGGCTCGGCACTGGCAGCATCATCGTCCTCGATGACACCACCTGTCCGGTGCAGGCCACGCTGAACCTGACGCGCTTCTTCGCTCGTGAATCCTGTGGCTTCTGTACTCCCTGCCGTGATGGTATGCCCTATCTGGCGCAAATCCTGACAGCTATCGCCGCCGGAGAAGGTCAGGCAGAAGACTTAATCTTGCTGGAGGAACTGTGCGGTATCATCGCCTCACACTCCTTCTGCGCCTTCGCACCCGGGGGAGTGGAACCACTCGTCAGCAGCCTGCAATGCTTTCGCGAGCATTATGAAAACCATATCGCCACAGGTCGCTGCCCGTTTGATGCAACCAATAAGAGCGGAGCTTAATCATGGGGACGATCCGTATCGACGGCTGTGAAATCCCTTTTAAGGAGGGCGACAACGTCCTCAAGGCCGCGTTAGCGGTTGGTATAGAGATTCCCTATTTCTGTTACCACGCTGCCCTTGGCAGTCTTGGCGCCTGTAGGCTATGCGCCGTAGAGATTACGCCAAAGGATCCTACCAAAGCTCCTCAGGTGGTGATGGCCTGTCTTGAACCAGCCAGAGACGGACTTGAGGTTTCCGTCTCAGCGTTAGCCGCACGACAAGTTCGCCAAGGGGTAATCGAATTTTTGATGATCAATCACCCTCATGACTGCCCGGTCTGCGACGAGGGTGGAGAGTGTCACCTGCAGGATATGACTGTTGCCTGCGGTCCTCCCTATCGCCGCTATCGCGGCCGTAAGCGCACTTTCACCAATCAGGATCTCGGTCCGTTGGTTCATCATGAGATGAACCGCTGCATCACCTGCTATCGCTGCACCCGCTTTTACCAGGAGTATGCCCTCGGTGATGATCTCGGGGCGATGCGCCTGCGCAATGAGGTCTATTTCGGGCGCTTTCAGGACGGTCCGTTAGCAAGTCCCTTCGCCGGCAACCTAGTCGAGGTCTGTCCTACCGGCGTCTTCACCGATGCTGTGTTCCGACAGCATTTTGCGCGGGTCTGGGATCTGAAGACAGCCCCTTCCGTCTGTCCTCACTGTAGCGTCGGCTGCAACACCCTGCCCGGAGCACGGGACGGCACCTTACGTCGGGTACGCAATCGCTTTCATGCCGAACTCAACCGCTGGTTCATCTGTGACCGCGGCCGTTACGGTCATCAGTACAGCGAACACCCTGCTCGACCGCTGACCCCCCGCGTAGAGGACGTAAAGGTAAGCTATCGTCAGGCGCTCACCGCCGCTGCGGAACAAATCAAAGCTGCCAGGGATAAAATAGGTGGTCTCGGCTCAGTACGGGAAGACTTGGAAGGCAATGCCATGTTACGAGCCTTGCTGTATGACCTGAGTGGAGTCTTCGCTACCTTCAGCGATCCCCAGCTCGAGGTAGCAACGGCTACCGCCGTCGCCCAGCTCCAAAACACCACTAGAGCGCCGTCCCTGGCCGAAATGGAGCAGGCTGACGCAGCACTGATCGTCGGTGACCTTACCGCGCATGCGCCAATGATCGATCTGGCCTTACGTCAGGCTTACCGGAACGGTGCCAAGCTGGCCCTGCTGCATAGTGGACCTACCCCATTAGTTCGCTTCGCGGCCACGACACTGACAATCTCACCACACGAAATAGGCGCGCATCTTTTGCGTTTGAATGAACGGGTAGCTGCCCCCTCTGCTGCTCACAATAAGCAGGAGAAAGAACTAACGGATATTGCAACATACCTGACGGCGGCCCATCAACCGCTGTTGGTAGGCGTAATCGAGACCATGGTCGCGCCAGAGATTGTCGTCCTGGCACAACTGGCCACTGCGTTGGGACCTCGTGCTAGACTTGCCTATGCTTTGCCAGGGGCCAACGCTTACGGAGCGGCGTTGCTTACCCCGGCAAGTAGCACTACTGCGATGTTAGAGGCGATCGAGTCGGGTCAGATCCAAACTCTGATCGTGGCAGGCAATGATCCCCTCGGCGATGCCCGCTTAGGTGCTCGCTGGCGTGTGGCATGCCAACGCCTCAGCACCCTTATCGTGCTCGATTGTGTCGCTACCGCCACTGCCGAGGCAGCAGATATCTTGCTACCAGTAGCGGCGTGGGCGGAGCGTAGCGGTACCTTTGTCAATTACGAAGGCCGCGCCCAAGGCTTCGCCTCTGTCTTCCAACGTTCAGAACCTCTGCTCAGTACAGCAGAAGTCATCGCAGATTTGGCGCAGTGCCTTGCGCTCGCCTTGCCGGATGCCGCGGTAGTGCTGAGTGATGCTTTCCCTGGCTACCAGGCGCCCGTCCCCGGCACACTGGGGTCACCTCTAGCTGCGCTTCCCCTACCTGTGCAGATCGATACAACCATCCGCCTGGCTTGGAGACTCCATCCCGGACGCTGGCAGGCCGCACTGGCCAGCTGGTATGGTGATGAGCCTCTTGCCGGATTCGCTCCGGCTTTATTGAAGCTAGCTCCGGCAGCCGCGGCGCTTATCAATCCAGCAACAGCCTTGAGTGAAGGGATCGCGGAGGGAGAACGGGTCAGACTGCAGGGTCCAGTCGAAACCATGGTGCTACCTGTTCAGCTTGATAACAACGTGGCTGCCGGCACGATTGCCCTCGCCCGAGTGGTGCTTGCTCAATTAGGGGTCGGCCATGGTGATCCACTCGAACTGGAGAAGGTATCATGAACGTCGCCCAATGGCTGCTCACCCTTGCAAGCCTGGGATTGGTGCTGCTGGGGCTGGTGCTTGTCGCAGCCTTTATGATCTATGGTGAGCGCCGTATTCTTGCGCTGCTGCAGGATCGCCTCGGCCCCAACCGTGCCGGTCCCTTCGGTCTGCTGCAACCTATTGCCGATATCCTGAAACTGATAAGCAAGGAAACCTTCGTACCCCCTTTTGCCGATCGCATGGTCTATACCATCGCCCCGATCATCGTCCCGCTGACCGTGTTGCTCAGTTTTATCGTAGTACCGGTAAGCGAGGATTGGTGGTTGGCCGATCTCAACATCGCTTTGCTCTATGTGTTGGCGCTCTCCTCGCTGCGGGTTTACGGCCTCATACTCGGCGGCTGGTCCTCTAACAGTAAATACCCGCTGCTCGGTGGCCTACGCTCCGCTGCGCAGATGATCAGTTACGAGTTACCGATGGGACTCGCGCTGGTGGGAGTGGTGATGTTGAGCGGTTCCTTCAGCCTGAAAGAGATCGTCGCCGCCCAGACGCTGCCCTTTATCGTGCTTCAACCGTTGGGATTTATCATTTTTCTGGTGTGCGGCATCGCCGAAACCAACCGCCTGCCCTTTGATCTTCCTGAGGCGGAAAACGAGCTCGCCGCGGGTTACAACACTGAATACGGCGGTATCCAATTCGCCTTCTTCTATCTCGGTGAATACTTAGGGATACTCCTCATCGCGACACTGGTAACGCTGCTGTTTCTGGGTGGTTGGCATGGACCCTGGCTGCCTGGTGTAGTCTGGTTTTCCCTTAAGACGCTGGCACTGATATTCCTATTCTTTTGGTTGCGGACTAGCCTGCCACGGCTGCGCTATGACCAGCTGATGGATTTCGGCTGGAAAGTAATGCTGCCAGCCTCCTTGATTAACCTGCTGATGACCGCTGGGCTAGGATTGTTCTGGATGGAAAATTAAACTTTGGAAGATTAACACTGGAGGATAGCTAAACAAATGAATAAACAGACTCCAACTCTACTGATCAGGCTGTGGCGTTCGCTGTGGACGACCCTGCGCCATGCCTGGGCAAAGCGTGAGACAGTGTCTTACCCGGAGATCAAGCGCCCCCTGCCCGGGCGCTGGCGTGGCCGCATCGTGCTTACCCGCGATCCTGATGGCGAAGAACGGTGTGTGGCCTGTTATTTATGCTCAGCGGTATGCCCGGTGGACTGCATCCACTTGCAATCTACGCAGCGAGCCGACGGTCGGCGTTATCCGGAAACATTTCGCATCGATTTCAGCCGTTGCATCTTTTGTGGCTTTTGTGAAGAGTCCTGCCCAACACTGGCAATACAGCTTACGCCAGATTTCGAGATGTGCGAGCGGAGTCATAATGAGCTGGTGTACGAGAAAGAGCAACTGCTGATCGACGGTCAGGGCAAGCACGTCGGCTACAATTTTTACCGCCATGCTGGCATCGCAATCTTCGGCAAGGCTATTGGCGAGGGTGTCCGAGATACACCGCCGGTGGATCATGATACCAATCTGCCCTAGCAGACGGAGAACAGTTCGTCTTATGGGAGGATGCATCGATTTACCCTGCACAAAGATAAAGGAAAGCAACAATGATGAACAGAACAACCCGTTCAACAGGGTCAGCCCATGTATGAGTTCATTTTTTATCTTTCTTCCGCCATTGCAGTGGTTGCTGCAGGCGCGATCTTGGTAGTGCGTCATCCGGTTCATGCTGCCCTTTACCTGATCGTATCATTGCTGGCTTTAGCATTGCTGTTCTTCCTGCTAGGTGCACCACTGCTGGCAGCACTCCAGGTCATGCTATACGCTGGTGCAATCATGGTATTGTTCCTGTTCATGATGATGGTGATGAATTTACGCACCGAACGAAATCTGCCACTGTTACTCCCTGGCAGTTGGGGAGGAATAGCATTACTGGCTCTACTTCTGTGGTTGGTACTCTTGCTGTTACTTAGTAGATCGTCATTACATGAGGCAGGCAGCATCACGGTGATCGAACCTAAGGAAGTGGGAAGCGCTTTGTTTGGTCCATACCTGGTGGTGGTCGAAGCTGCTGCGATTTTGTTGCTGGCAGCATTGGTGGCAGCCCTCTATCTCAGTCGAAGGGGAAAACGGTGATCCCACTTAGTCACAGCCTGGCTATCGCTGCTCTATTATTCGTACTGGGTCTCGCCGTAGTGTTATTACGGCGAGAGCTGTTGTTCATATTGATAGGACTGGAAGTGATGCTCAATGGCGTTGCCTTAACGGCAATAGCAGCAGGCCAATACTGGGGCAATGCCGATGGCCAGGTACTGGTTATCATGCTGTTGACGGTAACTGCTGCAGAAGTAGTGGTGGCACTGATCCTGGTATGGCTAGCTTTTGATCACTACAAGGCAGTCCGCGTGGAAACGCTCACCCACCTCAGGGATGATACTGACAGGAGTACATCGTGAGCCAGTGGCTATGGCTGATTCCCGGCACCCCCTTGCTTGGATCGCTCATCATCCTCTTCCTGGGGAGTCTGCTGCGACGAAAACACCTTGCCATGGTAGCTTGTTGTGCCTCAGCTGCTGCTTTTTTGGTGGTGGTGCTCGCATGGCTGACCGAAGCCACCAGCCAGCCGTTACAGCAAACCCTCTATACCTGGGTAGCAGTGGGCGAGTGGCGACCGATGTTCGGTTTCACACTTGATCGCCTTGCTTTGGTAATGGTGAGCATAGTCAGCAGTGTGGGTTTATTGGTCCATCTTTACTCGGTACCCTTTATGGCTGAAGAGGCCGATCAGCGTCGTTATTATTTTTTTCTCAACCTGTTTTTAGCCGGCATGCTGTTACTGGTGCTAGCTGACAATCTGCTGTTTCTCTATCTGGGGTGGGAACTGGTCGGACTGTGCTCCTATGCCCTGATTGGTTTCTGGTACCGAGACCCGCTACCAAGCAATGCTGGGCGCAAGGCCTTTATTGTCACCCGCATTGGCGATACAGCGCTGGCACTCGGCATCTTCCTCCTATTCAGCCAATTTCACGAATTATCGCTATCCGCGCTGCTCACGAGTGCTACCGTCCAGTGGGAAAAAGGCTCAACATTGGCTACTCTGGCGACGCTGTTAATCCTGGGCGGAGCTGTGGGTAAGTCAGCACAATTACCATTACAAGTCTGGCTACCTGATGCCATGCTCGGCCCCAGTCCTGTTTCTGCATTGATCCACGCCGCCACCATGGTCACGGCAGGAGTTTATTTAATCGCGCGCACTCACCCCTTATTTGAGTTGGCACCCCATACGCAATGGCTCGTGGCAGCCATCGGTGCGCTGACCATCGTCTATGGCGCCAGCGCTGCAGTGGCGCAAAGCGATTTCAAGAAAGTATTAGCTTACTCGACCATCAGTCAGATAGGCTACATGTTTCTAGCCCTTGGCTGCGGAGCCTATACCATAGCGCTCTTTCATCTTACCACTCATGCTTTCTTCAAGGCTTTGCTGTTCCTATCTGCAGGAGCAGTGATCCGTGCCAGTGGAGATGAACACGATATAAACAGTCTAGGCAAAATAGGTAACCATCCATCCATAGCTCGCTGGACATTCCTGATTGGCGCTGCCTCACTGGCTGGTGTGCCTTTCATCACCGCTGGCTTTTATAGCAAAGATGCCATTCTTGTCACTGCATGGTCGGCACCTGCTGGCCCGCTATTGTGGGCCTTCGCTGCTTTCGGCGCCCTGCTGACTGCGATCTATATCTTTCGCGTCTATTTTCTTGTCTTCCATGGTTCAGGCCCCAGAACCTCGACTATATCCCTTCCCTATTTCATGTCATTACCGTTACTCATTTTGGCGTTGCTCAGCATCGTTAGTGGCTTCATTGAATTACCGGAAGGCTGGCCTGGTCCTCATCTTTGGAGTCTATGGCTGGCAGATGAGCTTGCTGTAGCAACCTTCCCTCCGCCAACCATTACTTATACTCTCCAATTCATTACTGCGTTGTTGCCATTAGCAGGTTTTGGCTTGGCCTTGTGGTTGATCCAGCGCGAGCAAGCATATCAATCACTTCCTTTGGCAAATTTTTTGCGCAGCGGTTGGGGTTTTGATGCTTTCTACCATGCCACGCTGGTACGTCCCTACCTTGCTCTGGCAAGGATACTGCAAGCTGGTGAAAGTAAGGAAGGCATCACATATATCGTGGTACGTCCTTACCGCGCTCTTGCCAGAGGAGTGTCAGATGCTGTGGAAACTCTTCTGATTGAGGGAGCACTAACCAGAATAACGCGTGGATTTTTGGCCTTTGCCACCTTCTGCCGCAAAGGTGTGGAATATAAGACGTTAGAAGCCGGCATCACTAGCCTGGTGGCGGCGCTGCGCTTCAGCTATACGATACTGAGCACTACCCAAAACGGTTTTCTGAGCCGCTATGCCCTGGTGATAAGCACAGGGGCCGTGTTCTTCCTGGGATATTGGTTATGGTGAGGAGAGTATTATGGACTGGTTGAGCGTGCTGATATTTCTACCCCTGTTTGGCGGACTCTGGATCAGTTTGACAGGGCGTAACAAAACAGCTTTTGCACGTTGGGCTGCGCTAGCGGTTACCAGTACAGAGCTGTTGATCTCGCTTTGCCTGTGGTGGGGTGCAGTCCCCAATGAAGAGGGTTATTTTTACATCATGCGTGCTCCCTGGGTACCCGCCATGGGGATTCAATTTTTATTGGGTATGGATGGTATCAGTCTGTTGCTGGTACTTCTGACCGCACTGCTGGGCCCTGTGGTAGTCCTTGTCTCGTGGAATGCAGTACAACGCAATTGGCCCGCTTTTGCCGCCCTCCTCCTCGCTACCGAAGCAGGAATCATGGGGGTCTTCCTGTCGCTGGATCTGGTGTTGTTCTATGTGTTCTGGGAGCTGATGTTAGTGCCGATGTATTTTCTGATTGGGTTGTGGGGGCACGAGCGGAGGCTCTATGCCGCCTACAAGTTTTTCCTTTTCACGATTACCGGTTCACTGTTGATGCTAGTAGCAATCCTCGGATTGTACTTCACTCATGGCAAGCAAACCGGTATTTACACGTTCGATTACTTCGAGTTGTTACAGATCAATCTGCCAGGCAACAGCGAGATGTGGCTGATGCTCGGCTTTTTTGTGGCTTTCGCTGTCAAGATTCCGCTGTTTCCAATACACAGTTGGCTGCCTGACGCTCACACCGAAGCACCCACAGCAGGCAGCATCTTCCTCGCAGGCTTATTACTGAAAACCGGTGCTTACGGCTTGTTGCGTTTCTGTCTGCCACTGTTTCCTGAGGCCTCCGCAGACTTTGCGCCCGTTGGTATGACTCTAGGGATGATCGGTATCCTCTATGGTGCTTTGTTGGCCTTGGTCCAGGAGGATATGAAGCGACTCATTGCTTATTCTTCTATCAGCCACCTGGGTTTTGTGGTGTTTGGCATCTATGCCTGGAATGAGGAAAGTTTGAACGGCGCTGTGCTCTTGATGCTAGCCCACGGAGTGACAACGGGCGCGATGTTTGCCATGGTCGGCATGTTGGAAGAACGTTCCGGCACCCGTTTACTAGCGCAACTGGGGGGACTATTATCGCCACTACCCCGTCTGGCTTCCCTGTTGCTGCTCTTTACACTCTCTGCGATGAGTATGCCAGGGCTGGCCAACTTCGTCGGTGAATTCCTGGTCCTTGCCGGCGTATTCCAGGTCTCAGCTGGGCTTGCCGTAGCAGGTGCCCTGGGCATTATTGCTGGAGTCGTTTACCTGCTGTGGATGTACCAGCGCGCCATGCTGGGGGAGATAACCATTAAACGAGCATGGACCGACCTCAACCGTCGCGAAACTGTGTCGCTGGGACTTTTAGCATTTGCGGTACTATGGCTGGGTCTGTATCCTGCCCCCTTCCTTGACAGTCTGCAAATCCCCGTGGCTGCTATCATCGAATCGAAAAGCTCTGTGCCTACCGGATCGATTGATGCCCTCCGCTGACCTGATCAACCTCATCCCTTACTTGTTGCTAACAACGGGCGGCCTAGCCATATTAACGCTGGGTATCTGGCCAAAGCGTGTTTCGATCCGATTATTATCGACTGCTACGCTGGCTTTCCTACTGCTAGGTGCTGCCGCTACCTCACTGTGGCAAATACCTGGTGCAGTAGGTAGTATGCTGGTAATCGACGACATAAGCCGCCTGTTTACTCTATTTTTTATATTCGGTGCTGCAGCCATCGTCATGCTATCCTTTGGCCACGCTCCCATCCGCAATGAACTCCAAGAGGAATACTTGAGCCTAATCCTCTTTGCCACATTAGGAATGGCATTGCTTGTAAGCTCAAACAATCTTATCAGCGCTTTTGTCGGCCTAGAAATCCTGGCTGTACCGCTCTATGCCCTTATCGCCTGGCAACCAACAAGATATGGCGCGATCGAAGGCGGGATAAAATATGCTGTGCTCGCTGGCTTTGCAACTGCATTTTTTCTTTATGGCGTTGCCCTGGCCTATGCCAGCAGCGGCACATTGGACCTGACTGAGCTGAATACAGTTGCTAGCGATGAATCCTTACTGCCAGTCGCCATTACCCTGATCCTAGTCGGGATAGGATTCAAGGTGGCCTTGGTACCGTTTCATATGTGGGCTCCTGATATCTACCAGGCCGCCCCTTCACCGATAACAGCTCTATTCGCGAGTTTCAGCAAAGCTGCGACAATGGTATTTCTGATCCGGTTATTGTGCTTGCAATTACCTTCTCTATGGGAGATGCTGCTTCCGTTATTGTGGGGACTTGCGTTAATCAGTATGGTAGTAGGTAACCTATTGGCGCTGAATCAGCAGAATTTGAAAAGGCTACTCGCCTATTCCTCTGTCGCCCATCTCGGTTATATCCTGGTAGCGCTGTCAGCGGGTACTGCTCAAGGCCGCGATGCCGCTATCTATTATGCTGTTACCTTAGCAATTATGAACGTGGGTGCATTTGCTGTCATCGTTGCGTTGACACGCCGTGATCAAGATCGCGAAAACCTGATAGATTATCGCGGACTGGGGCGTCGATATCCGATGCTGGGACTTGCTATGGGAATCTACCTGCTAGCCCTCGCTGGCCTTCCGCCGACAGCTGGCTTTATGGCCAAGCTACTCGCCTTTGGCGCAGCTATTGAGGTCGGCAATGTCATGTTAGCGATCGTGGCAGTAATCAACACGGCGCTCTCTTTTTTTTATTACTTACGGGTAATGATGGTATTTTATAGTGAGCAAGAGACAACCTTAGACACCATCCCGCCGACACAGGGCACATTGATTGTCATAATCATTACCATTCTCTTGATTATCGGACTTGGCATTTTCCCGGAGTGGCTATTGGGGTCTCTTAAATTGCCTTGAAGTACGGGATTTTTCAAGAAAATTGTCGCCGAAATATCTATGCATAATCGTAATTATTACAAGGAAATAGACGTAACGGCAGAGCTTCTATGAAATCGATTTCGATTGTAATTTGTCATTATCCGATAATACCTCTGTACTGAGCATAATAATTTCGATCTCATTGATAATCTCCTCCTGACGCAATCTGTTAGCCCTCATCCGCAATCCTGCAGTATCCTTCTCCAGATGTTGAATAGCGCTATCCATATGAGCCAGTCGCTTACGATTTTCCCTCATGAATGATGAATAAAATACTTCATGTAACAGCACATAAAGATACTGATCAGTCAGTTTAGTTAAAAATTGTGTCGGCTCCAGATTCAACAGAGGGGGATGAGAATAAGTCAATTTTGTTTCAGGTAATGACAGGGGTAATAATTGGCGTAGCCTGATTCTCTCACTTTCATCGTCATAGTAAAGTACGCTGATCCGCCCTATTTTTGCTGACGCAGCCTGCTGCAATCTGTTCAGCACATCAATCAATCGCAGCAACGTAATCGGTACCTCTTCTGCCACGCTATGGCTTTCAATAAAAGCGGCAATACGAAGGTTCTCAAATAATTTGCTTTCAAGCTTGCGTCCAACGGCTATCAGCAAAGTTTCTCTTTGCAGTTCCTGGCTGTTTAGGAACGCAACTAACGAATCATTATAATCACCGCAAAAACCCCGCTCTGAACCAATAATAATCAATAGTTGCTGACTATCTGAATAGGCCTGGATCTGGGGGTAAAAATACAGGAAATCCTGTGCCGTCATTTCAATGCTAGCGGTAACACGGCGCTGCGTATCGAGAAACATTTCCAGTTTGCGGATTTCAAGTAGAGCAAGGTTTTTCATCGTTTTCATGATGCCGCAGATCTCGTCCAGCGTCGCCAGCCGCTCTTTTACCTCACGTCGCTTACTCATTCCATACCCATTTCATTCAGCCAGGTATGAATCAGGATTTTCCACTGATCGTGACCTTCCTCAATACTCAACCTGGTACGTGCTATTTGCTCTTGCAGAAATTGCAGGTGCGGTTTTACCTGATCCAGCTCAAGGTGATCAAACATCCCTTCGTTATAGGCAACAAGCCAGGCCATCTGGAATTCAATGGTTAACGGAGTAAGCGGCTCTTGCTTGAGTATCTCTCGTAATATCTGACCACGTCGTATACGTGCCTCCATGGAGGGTTCGAGTCGTGAGCCAAAGCGAGTGAATACTTCGAGTTCAAGAAACTGCAAATAATCCAGCTTCATTCGCCCGGCTTCCTTTTTAATGTTGGGATGCTGCGCATTTCCCCCAATACGCGACACCGAGCGTGTTACATCAATTGCCGGCAGGAAACCACGCACAAATAACTGTTGATCAAGATAAATCTGTCCATCCGTAATGGAAATCAGATTGGTGGGAATATATGAGGCGATTTCACCCTGTTCTGTCTCTATAATCGGCAATGCGGTCATACTGCCACCTCCCTGTTTGGCCGACAAACGGGTAGAACGCTCCAGCAGGCGAGAATGTAAAAAGAAAATATCACCCGGATAAGCTTCACGGCCGGGTGGTCTGCGCAGCAGCAAAGAAAGTTCGCGATAACTCCTTGCATGCGTGCTTAGGTCATCATAAACCACGAGCGTATCATAACCTTCTGCCATCCAGGCCTCAGCCACAGCACAACCTGCAAAAGGTGCCAGATATTTTAAGCCAGGCATGGCAGTTGCTTCTGCAACTACCAAGGCAGTATTACTCAATGCTTGATTGCGCCGCAGAATCTCGATTGTATTCACAACGGTGGAACGTTTCTGACCGATTAAAACATAAACACAATAAACATTCTTGTCACGCTGATTAATAACCGTATCAATGGCGAGCGAGCTTTTACCGGTGCCATTATCCCCGATGATCAATTGTCGCTGCCCTTTGCCAATCGGAATCATGGTATCGATAATTTTGTTGCCGGTATACAGCGGTTGCGACACAAAATCACGTGCAATAATTGGGGGAGAGCGCACATCCAGCAAACGATAGGTATCGAATTGAATCGGACCGGCATCATCAAGCGGAACACCCAACGGATCGATCACTCGACCAAGCAGGGCACGACTCACCCCAATAGTCAAACGTTTTCCTGTCAGAAAAACAGAGGCACCCGCTGTCAATTGGCTGGTCTGTCGTAGCAGGATAGCACCCACCCGATCACGGGCAAGATGAAACACTAAGGCACTGCTGCCATCTTCCAGATAGACCACATCCTCCATACGCGCAGAAGGCAATCCACTAATCCAGGCAATGCCATCACCGACAGATACCACATTGCCTTGCTCTGACAAACGGAGACCATATTGGTAGCGTGCTAACCAGTCGGTCTGGCTGTCAGCAAGAGAATTACTCGAAGAATTGGCACTACTGGCTTCCCGCTGTAGCATGCTGCAAAGATCCACTAAAAAATTTTAATTCGTCACGTAAATTAGCATGCAGGATCCACGAGCCTATCACTATCTGAAATCCTGCGATCAGATCAGGATTTACCTGAAATTCGATTGGCAGCATTCTGCCAGCGACATCTGATAAATGATGCGTTAGTTCATTTTGTTTATTTTCATCCAGTGGAAATGCACTTTGAACTTTTATCTGCAACTCTGGTACTGCTGTGGCTTCTGTAATGACGCGTTTATTTTCTTTGCTCAGACCGTGTAAATCTTCTAGTAGCAATGCATAAAGACCTGCTTCCAATTGAGGTGAGGCAAGGCGGGAGAATAATTTAGTAGTAAATGCGATACCTTGGGCAATTCCTTGTTCTTCCATTCTGCGCTCAAATTCACGTTTGGCGCGCTCATCCAGCACCTTGCGCCGTTCTGCTTCTTCATTGATTTTGGCATTCAATTCAGCCAGTTTATTTTCACGCATTGCCGCCAGCTTAGCCATCAGGCGTACCTGGGCATCTTCTTTTTCCTTTTCCCATTCAGCCAGAAATTTTTCATGCTGCTGCTTAAGCTTATCTGCCTCAGCTTTGGTTTGGTGCGCATCAGCCAGAGTCTTTTCGATATCGGCGCGACGTCTGGCAATAATATCCAGTATAGGTTGATACAAAAAATGCTTTAAGATCCAGATAAGTACCAGAAAGTTGATGATTTCAAGGATGAAGGTTGTCCAGTCAAAATTCACGAATTCACCTGATACTCATCGGTTAATCAGATATTCCAGCAGTGGGTTACGAAACAGAATGATGAGCACAATTACCAGCACATAAATAGCAAGTGACTCAATCATCGCCAGGCCTATAAATAAAGTGCGCATAATAGATTTTTCTGCTTCCGGTTGACGAGCAAGTGAATCTATCGCCTGGCTGATTGCCCGCCCCATCGCCATCGCTGGGCCCATCATGCCAATAGCGACACCTAATACTGCGCTGACAGTAGAAAGTATCGTAAACCAGGACAAATCATTCACAAGCTAGCTCCTTTTTCATTTTGTTGAGATTGCATGGCGCCGGCAACATAAATCAGGGCTAACATACCAAAAATATAGGCCTGAACCAATGCCTCGACGATATGCAACATTAACACGGGCACCGGCACCAGTAAGCCAGCTACGAACAAAACTAGCAATGCCACCAGTTCTAGGCTCATAATGTTGCCAAATAAACGTACTGCTAAAGCAATTGTGCGTGTGACCTCACTAATCAAGTGAAATGGTAACAAGATTGGAGAAGGGCTGAGATAGTGTTTTAAATAACGCACTCCCTCATTGCGTATCCCAAACCAATGAACCGACAAGAAAACCAGTATCGCTAGACCTGCGGTTACGGACAAATTGCCAGTCGGAGAATGGAGTTCCGGAACAATGCCGACCAGGTTGGCAATGACAATATAAATCCATAAAGTTCCGATAAACGGCATCATTTGCTGCGCATAACCCGGCGATACCGCTTCGATGCTTTCCTCAATTAACAAAATAATCCCCTCCAGCATGGTCTGTACGGGCCCAGGATCAAGCGATAATTGTCGTGTGGCAAGCCAGCAAAATACACCTAGAAATAACATGATGCCCCAGGTAGTGATCACGATTGAGGTGATTGCAAAGGGTCCAGCATAAAATACGACAACGGCTTCTTCCATCAGTCGTGCTTCCGCACATACAAATAAACATTAACCATACCCACGATAATGCCCACGATAATGAGTCCTATGGTCCAATGAACAGAATATCCTTGCGCCTTCTCATCCAGCCAGTTACCAAGATAGGCCCCAATGATGATTGGCAGTATGAACAACAAGGAAAGTGTTCCCAAAAATATGGATTGAGCAAGCAGAGTAGGACGTTCCCGTTGGGCGCGTTGCATCCGTTTCACCTGGCGTTCCACTGATTTGCGTAGCTCTTCGTCGTTCATGATTTGTCTTCAGATCATCTGGCTGCCAAAATGCCCAATTTGCCATAAACGCCGGAACATCTCCTGTTCCAGGTGAGCGAGGCTTTCTTTTAGCGCTCGTAATGCTTCTTCTTCCTTGAGCAGCTGCTCCAGCAAGCCTTTACTGATGCGCTGATAATCCTTATCTTGCAGGAAGTGGCGCGTGCTCAGATAGAGATTATTGTTCGTAAAATAAAGTATGCCACCAGGAAGCGCAAGATAAATCCAGCCACCATCCTGTAGCTGATAGCGCGCCAGACCGTAGTCCATTGCAGTCATCATGCGTTCATGATTGGCCAGAATGCCGAAACTGCCAGTACTGTCCTCTCCTACAAAACTGATCACATCGTCAGCGTATACATATTGCGTCGCACTCTGTACATGCAAATTAAAAGTCTTCATATTCAATATCCGAATTTATCCCTGCATTGAACCTCGCATATAGCACCGTTCTTCCGGCACAGCATCGTAATCTCCTCGCAGAAAAGCCTCACAGTCGGTCAGTGTTACATCCAGTCCCACTGATACGCCGGGTACACCAGTGTGCGAAGCCATTACATGGAATGGCTGCGTTAAATATCGTTGCAGTTTACGAGCGCGCATTACAATACGTTGATCTTTCTGGGAGAGCGCCTCCAGACCCAGCATGGCAATAATATCTTCCAGTTCCTGATAGCGCGCAAGATGTTCACGGACACCTTCGGCAATACTATAGTGCCGATCACCCAGAAATGCGCGATTCATCATTTTGCTCGATGACTGCAAAGGGTCGACTGTCGGGTAAATTCCCTTGGCTGCCTGGCTACGAGACAGAATCACGATAGTATCCAGATGCGTTAGAATGGTACTGACAGCAGGATCAGTCATATCATCTGCAGGCACATACACTGCTTCCACTGCTGTAATATTTCCACTACGCGTTGAGATGATCCGCTCCTGTAATTCTGCGACTTCACTCATTAAGGTAGGTTGATAACCAACCGTAGCAGGCATTCGACCCAGTAATCCAGAAATTTCACTCCCTGCCTGCACAAATCGAAAGACATTATCTATCATCAATAATACTTCTTTGCCTAAGGTATCTCTCAGATACTCCGCATAGGTTAAAGCAGATAAGCCCACACGGAAACGCACACCGGGTGATTCATCCATCTGACCAAATATCATCAGTGCGCGCGGCATTACTCCGGATTCCTGCATCTGGTACCATAATTCATGACCTTCACGGATACGCTCACCCACGCCCGCAAATACCGACACACCCTGATGGAGACTAACAATGGCGTGCATAAACTCCATAATCAGGACTGTCTTTCCCACGCCCGCACCCCCAAATAAGCCGGTTTTCCCACCTTTAATAAATGGACAAAGTAAATCAATGACTTTGATACCTGATTCGAGAATTCCTCCAACTGGCACTGTTTCAGATAATAATGCGGGAGGAACAATAATGCTCCGCATATCTTTTGCCTCGAGCGGTGGCTCACCATCAAGCGGCATACCAAACATATTCAGTACCCGATTCAGGCAATCCGGTGTTACTGGAACGCGTAAAGGGCCACCACTATCGAAAACAGATAAACCACGCTTAAGACCACTGGTAGGGTGCAAAGCAATTGCACGCACGCGTTGCTCATCCAGATGGCGATAAACCTCAAAAGGGTAAAATTCATGATCGGTTGTGCTAAATAGAGCCTGATGCAGCGGAGGTAAACGTTTACAAAATACGTCAACTACAGGTCCATGAATTTCCTCGATTACCCCAAGTGGCTCTCCTGCGGGATGCATTGATGGGATTATCTGTTCCATCGGAAAAAACTCCTCAGTTACAGTTTTACTCAATGACTGCTTTTTATACTGCTGAATTGAAGACTATCTATTTTTAGATTAGATCTGTAAGTACTAATCGTCTAGTTTTAAAGAAGTTAAACTATTCCCGACAAAATCGCGGACTTAGATTGTTAAGACTGTTAAACTTTCAAAGATACAAATAAATGCTCATTTCACCTCAAGGCAAGATCACATACTCAATCTATTTGTTAGCACTTTCCATGCCTTCCATGTAATAAATTGGTAAGTTCAGACATGGGCAAAGGTCGGTAAAAATAATACCCTTGCACCAAATCGCAATCGTGTGTACGCAGGAACTCAAGTTGCCCATCGGTTTCTACACCTTCCGCTGTTACTTCCATATCAAGCTTATGCGCAAGAGAGATACTTGTCTCCACGATAGCAGCATCACCAGAATCATTAGTTAAGTCACTCATAAATGTCTGATCAATCTTCAGTGTGTCAAGTGGAAAACGCTTCAAATAAGCCAGTGAAGAGTAACCCGTTCCAAAATCATCCACAGCGATCCGTACACCCAGCGCATTAATTGCCTCCAGTACTTCAGTTGCGCCAACTGGATCATGCATCAGGATATTTTCAGTAATCTCTAGTTCAAGTGTATGCTTAGGCATATGCTCCTCCCGCAATGCACGCCGTATCTTATCGAGCAAATCTATATCATTAAATTGGGTAGCAGAAACATTGACAGAAATACGTATGTCATTGAATCCCAATGCTCGCCAGCTACGATGCGCTTTGCAAGCCTCGCGCAATACCCATTCACCAACTGGAATAATCATACCTGATCTTTCCAGAAGAGAGATAAAATCACCAGGAGGGACTAGCCCACGCACTGAGTGTTGCCAGCGAATCAGTCCTTCAGTCCCGATAACTCGATTATTTCGAAGATCTATCTGTGGCTGGTAATGCAATACAAATTCCTCTTGTTCCAAGGCACGGCGTAGATCTGCTTCCAGAGCAAGTAGCTCATGACCACGAACATTCATATCGGACGCATAAAAGCAGTATTGATTGGGACCCATTGACTTTGCCCGATACATGGCAATGTCAGCATGCTGTAACAAGTCTTCTATTCGATCACCATCATGCGGATAAATGGCAATACCAATACTAAAGGTGACATAGACTTCATGGTTATGGATAATCACTGGGTGTTCGAAAGCGCTGTATATCTTATTGAGTACATCCAGGATATTTTCTGGATCATGCAATTCGCTGATCACAATAGTAAATTCATCACCCCCATGACGAGCGACCGTATCATTTGCCCGCATGCAGCTTTTCAAGCGCTGGGCGATCTGTTCAAGCAACATATCCCCTGCTGCATGACCGAGGTTATCATTGATCCGTTTGAAATTATTAAGATCTATAAATAGCACCCCGACATTACTGTTGTGTCGCTGAGCATATTTTAATGCTGATGCAAAGCAGTCAGCCAATAAAGAGCGGTTTGGTAAATTTGTCAGACGATCGTGAGTAGCTTGATGCTGCAGTTCGGCCTCGAAACGCTTCCGTTCCGAGATATCTCGTGCAATCGTTGATAAATATTCAATAGAAGAATTTCCACTCTCCTTATGAGCAAGCACTACCTGAGAAACCGGTAGCTCTTTATTTCTGGGAGTATGTAAATAGGTTTCTCCACTCCAGATACCATGCTGCTTAACTGCAACAAGAATCTCCGAAACTGACTGCTGAGTAGCGCCATTAAAAAATAGATCCCCCATGCAATACTGACTAATATCTTCATCCCTGCTCATCTCAAGCAATCGACGCCCCGATTCATTTAAATAGCGTAAATGACCTTCCGGCTCAAAAATAGCGACCAGATCAGGTGTAACATCCAATATTGCTGTTAACTGCGCCCGCTCTTCTTCAGCTTGTATGCGAGCAGTGATATCTCTACCGGTAGAAACAAAATGTGTGATATTTCCTTTCCCATCTTTCAAAGGGGTAATGACCCGTTCTTCGTAAAAAAACTCTCCATTTTTGCGCCGGTTAACAAAGGTCCCTTGATAAACATTACCATTCGCAACGGTGTGCCATAGTTGCAAATAATTGCTGTCCCGGGGGTCAGAATGAAGAAAAGCAGGTGTTTTACCTATAACTTCCTCTGCACTATATCCTGTTAGCTTCTCAAAGGCTGGATTAACATATTCGATGCGCCCTTCGGGGTCCGTGATAAAAATACTGTCAGTTGTTTGATTAACTGCTAGCGACAGTTTACGCAGTAATTGATCGAACTGACGAAGCTCTCGGCGCTTCTCAGTTTCTTGGAGCTCGCGATTTACAGCGGGAAATAAACGGTTAAGATTTCCCTTCATGACATAATCCTGAGCACCAAGTTTCATGGCTTCTACCGCCACATCTTCGCCAATAGCACCCGAAATAAAAATAAAAGGAATATCAGGATCATGCTGACGAACGATTTCCAATGCCCGCATACCACTAAACCCAGGCATGGAATAATCTGAAAAGATGATATCCCACTGTTCTTGTAATTTCGCGATCACACCTTTTTCAGTGTCTACCCGCTGCCAATTAAACCTGAACCCATGTGACTGAAAATAATCAACTAGCAACAAAGCATCGTCTATTGCATCCTCTATGAACAAGAAGTGCAATAACGGCAGATGTTGTTTTTGTGTATTTGACATAAATAATTCCTCTGCATACAGCTAGCGTCCATAGGGTGGTTCATTCACTGTCAGCCAGTAAAGACCAAGTTGCTCGGCCATCTTGAGAAAATCATCGTAATCTACTGGTTTACGTACATAACTATTGGTTCCCAAGGAATAAGCTTTAAGTCGATCTTCATCTTCATTGGATGAGGTCAGAATCACAGTCGGTATCAGACGTGCCCGCTCATCAGCACGTACGCGACGTAATACTTCTAATCCATCTATCTTCGGCAGTTTAAGATCGAGCAGCATAAGTATCGGCAGTTCGGCTATTTTCCGTCCTTCATATCTCCCCCACCCAAACAGATAATCAAGCGCTTCAGCACCATTGTTCGCCACAACCACCTCGTTAGTGATCTGGTTAGCTTCCAGCGCATCCATCGTTAGTGTTGCATCATCAGGGTTATCCTCAACCAGCATAATTACTCCGCTGCTCGTATTACTCATACTATTTCCTTCTCATCTATTCTCATCTAATAGGGTGATTCATTCACTGTCAGCCAGTAAAGACCAAGTTGCTCGGCCATCTTGAGAAAATCATCGTAATCTACTGGTTTACGTACATAACTATTGGTTCCCAAGGAATAAGCTTTAAGTCGATCTTCATCTTCATTGGATGAGGTCAGAATCACAGTCGGTATCAGACGTGCCCGCTCATCAGCACGCACGCGACGTAATACTTCTAATCCATCTATCTTCGGCAGTTTAAGATCGAGCAGCATAAGTATCGGCAGTTCGGCTATTTTCTGTCCTTCATATCTCCCCCGCCCAAACAGGTAATCAAGCGCTTCAGCACCATTGTTCGCCACAACCACCTCGTTAGTGATCTGGTTAGCTTCCAGCGCATCCATCGTTAGTGTTGCATCATCAGGATTATCCTCAACCAGCATAATTACTCTATTGCTCATATTATTCATACTATTTCCTTCTCATCTAACGTGAAATAAAATGTCGCTCCTTGATCAATAGCACTTTCCGCCCAAATTTGCCCACCATGCTTATGAATCACACGCTGCACAGTTGCAAGTCCGATACCGGTACCTGGAAATTCGTGCGTATCATGCAACCGTTGGAAAACACCAAACAATTTATCAGCATAAGCCATATCGAAACCAGCACCATTATCTCGGACAAAATAAATAATTCTTTCTTCATCTACGTTGCATCCTACTTCAATGAAAGCTTTTTGGCTTTGAGCGGTAAACTTCCAGGCATTACTCAGCAGATTATCCAGCATGATGCGCAGTAATTGCTTATCGCCACGAGCAATCAAACTAGGTTGGACTGAGTACTGCACAATACGTTCAGGTTCCATCTGCTCCAGTGTGCTTAAAATTTCATTTGCAAGCAGCGTAAGATCAACAACTTCCCACTTAAGCTCTGCACGAGTGACCCGTGACAATTTGAGCAGACCATCAATGAGCTCGGCCATACGCTGAGCAGCCACCCGTATCCGCTGAAGTCGATCGCGTCCCCTGTTATCCAGCTGATCGGCATACTCATCGAGCAATGTGCGACTAAAACCATCCATGGCCCGCAATGGCGCACGTAAATCATGGGAAACAGAATAACTGAATGCCTCTAGTTCACGGTTGATCGCTTCCAATTCCTTGGAGCGAACTTGAAGACGTTTATTCAACCTGTTAATGCGGCGTTCATTCTCTTTGCGCACGCTAATATCTTCGACAATGCCATCGAAATAAATTCCAACAGTCTCATCTTTTTTCATTACTGCCGTCAATGCGGCATAAAATTCCCGGCCTTTTAAAGTTCTTAACCGCACTTCTTCACCATAAATATGACCCTGGAGTAAAACTTTACCCATCAGTATCTTACGTTCAGCAGGATCACAATAAAATTCGCTAAAAGAATGCGCGGAAAGCTGCTCGGCAGATTCTGCTTCGAAGATATTAACCATGGCTGGGTTTATTTCAAGAAAGCTTCCTTTAGCATCGGGGATGCTGCGAAAAACCCCCATGGGCAAATTATTGACTAGATCACGATAACGTGCCTGCACTCGTTGCCGAGCTTCTTCTGTCTGTTTGCGTGCGGAAATGTCACGAATGATGCTGGTAATGAGTATTCCTTGCTCTGTCTCAAGCGGACTTAAGCTAATTTCAATTGGAAATTCACTCCCATCCTTACGTCTGCCATGTAGTTCCGATCCGGAACTAATCGGATGAGCTACTGTTGTAGCACTAAGCTGCAAGGTAATTGGATGTTCTTTACGATATCGCTCTGGTATAAGTTGTTCCGCTGACTGGCCCACTAATTCATTACGGCTATAACCAAACCACTTCTCGGTCTGCGAATTAATCAAGGCTATACAACCAGTCTGATCCACAAGCATAATAGCTTCTGGTGCTGATTCGAGTAATTCACGAAACTGTGCTTCGCTGGCTCGCACCTTGGTCTCCGCTTTTTCACGCAGCACCACATAATGAGCAAACACCCCGCTTAACACCAAAAGTAATATAGTGAGCACAATGAATGCCAAGGCCAGATTGCGAGCATATTCGGCTGTGCTCGCAGCGATGATTTGTGAGGGGATATGAGAAACTAGAATCCATTCTTCGGTACCTTTGATATTTAAACCTCCCATCGGATTTTGTATTTTTGACGGACTAACCCTAGTGTAAGTAAATAGTCCCTTTTCATGCATCCATTGACCTATGGGAGATTCACGCGAAATAAACGACCACATCTCTTCACCAAATTTATTACTAAAGGATTCTGTTCCCTGACTTCGGAACATAAAGCCACCTTGCCCTGCCGGATGTGGTTCCAGCAACCAGTTGCCCTTATCGTTAACCAACCCTAGGTTGCCCAGGCTAAGGTCAGAAATGGCTTGCAGGCGCTTCATTAATCTGTCCCCCCTATAGTTAAGAACTATGAGGCCGCGTAGCTGGTTCTTACTGTCAAATACTGGTACACTGAACCGTATCGTTGGTTTGATGGGATGCACAATAGTCCCATGCTCGATAGTGGGCTCAAACGGCGATATGTAAACAGTCTTGTCACCCAGGGCAAGCGTTTTCTGCACAAAGTCTAGTTCAAATTGGTTTTGTAGCTTCTCCTGCGGTGCTATTATTGGTTTACCTTCATTATAGCTGGTGCGCACCACTTCCTGACCGTGCTCATCCATGAAACGAGTCTTGTCATAGAGTTGGCGAAATTGCGTAAAAGCCAACAAATCTTCAGTAAGACGTGAAAATGCTGCAGGGTCACCCGTATCAAGCCATTGCTGCAGCGACGAAAGTTCTGCAAGATAAAGGGCATCACCTCGTATTGTAGCGAATACATAATCGATGGTTTTCTCACCCAGCTGCACTGACAGTCGTTCGTTTGACTCCATGATCGCTATGTTTGCATCTTCGTGGGCATGGAGAAGAAGCCATAGTACCACTGAAAGCAATAGAACAAGGGGTATGCTTATCATCAGGAGATACTTTATAAACCTATAGCGCCCTCTATCTGATCTCATAAACATCCCTTTTATCAGTTCAACATTCAGAGAAGCAACCCATTAGCCATCGAAAAAAAAGAATATTCATCCGCAACAATTCAATCGTCCGGGTAGTATCGTACTGACTAGTACCAGATGTGCTTATTGATACACATCAATACTTCTTTAATATGAATGGAAGTTGCGAGTTTAGTGACCTAAACACGGGATTAACAGACCATTGTGCAATGCTCCAGATGAGCAAAAAACCAACTCTAACACTAATGGAACAAATCATAATTATTATTTCAATATACACAGAAGAATTTCAATGTCAATCATCTTTTTTTGCAATATTTTTTGCATACTTACTCAGCTATTTCCTTATTACTTCCCCGGTGTAGGTGAATATCCAGTTGCGGGAATGCAATGTTAATTTTTTCTTCAGTAAAACGACGATTGATCTCCATGTTCAAATCATGATGCAGATCTAATCGATCCGAAAGCTGACCCGCATAAACCCTCAACTCGAAATCCAACGAGCTTGCCCCAAATGCCGTAAATAAGGCGACAGGCTCCGGCTCGCGTAGAACCAAGGGATGATTTCTGGCAATTTCCAGTAACAATTCTCTGGCCTTATCACAATCTGATCCATAAGCAATGCCCACGGGTATTTTGATACGAGTGACCTGATCACTGAGAGTCCAGTTTAACAATTGCTGGGTGATAAATGTTTTATTAGGTACCACGACTTCCTTTCGATCAGCATCGATCAAAGTTGTCGCACGAATATTAATTTTGCTGACTGTACCGGTCACATCATTCAATGTGACAAGATCGCCTATTCTGATAGGACGCTCAAACAGTAGGATTAACCCTGATACGAAATTAGCTACAATTTCCTGTAAGCCAAAGCCCAATCCAACACCCAGTGCTGCAACCAGCCATTGGATATTGGACCACTCCATACCGAGCATTTGGAATGTGACCATCACTCCGATAATGATAATCGCATATCTGAGTAGCGTAGTAATAGCGTATCCGGTGCCTGTATTCAAGGATAAATGCCGCAAAACCAGGAGCTCCAGCGTACCAGGCAAATTATGAGCAGCCACCATGACCAAGCCCAGAATGATCAATGCCACCAGCAATGTTTCCAACGTGATCAAGCGCACGACCGCTTCACCATCCCTCATAATTGAGGTTCGCCAGACAATAATATCTTCAAGAAATCCCAGTGCCGGTAGCATCTCGAACCAGATGACGCTTAAGCTGCTAATCAGCAATCCCCACACACTTATTTTCAATAAGGTAGCTGATTGTGTGCTAATTGATTCGATATCAATGTAGTTATCATCCACGAACTCAACCTCACTTTTTCCAGTAGTTGCGCGCTGGGCAAGCATTTCCTCCCGTTTGGCAATTGCTCTTTTAAAAGCAATTCTACGCTGGGCAATTAATAAGCTGCGGTAACCCAGAAAAAAAATCAGACTACAAAGTATTATCAAGGTGACTGACTGGAAAATCAGAATACTTTGATACAATGCAGCGAAGTAATAGCCTCTTGCTGCCATGACAATCATGTACACCTGCTGCACGAAAAGAAGTAACATCCACAACCTGGGATTCTGAATTAAAGTAAAACTTTTCTCTTTATAGAGCTTTTTTCCAGAAGGTGTGATAGCCATCCAACTTAAAGCAAATATCGCCAACACTATGCAGAGCAGCATAAAAGCAATTCTTCCAATACTGTTACGTACGATGTCATCCGCAAGACAATCTGTAAAAGCAATAATGACACTTAATACAAGTATCACTGGTGCATAAAATTTGATATCCCGGTACATTTTATCGACCATATCCGCATGCCATCGGAACTGAGCAATGAATAATCCGGTTGGTCGGCAAAGCTGAAGAAGAAAATGCCAGAAAAAAACCGTGATGGTAGCGACGTAAAAAGCAAGAGAAAACGCATGGCTCATTTCTGTATTCATACTGTGCTGCAGAATTAGATGAATCAGTAGAAATGGTAAGGAAGTCACTAAAGATTGAATAACTACGAACAACAACATTCCGATAGGATAGCGTGCCTTGTCTTGATTGACTTTCCCCCAAGCTTCTTCACCGATTTCTTCCCAACGTAAATAGCGAGGCCAGTAAATCCGCCTAAAAATCACGCTGATCGATAAAGAAAAGGCTAGAACGACTAAAACTGGCAGCCATACTTTGTCGATAGTATTTGCTAGCGCTGTTTGCGTCTTGTCGGAAACAGACCAGGCGGCTGCATCGCTGAGATCATTCTTTATGTGTAAATCGATCGGTTTTGCACTGCGCGTGATCAGCAAGTTTTCTTTGAGTAAAAGCTCAAATTGATTGATTTTCTCGAGCAATTGATTCTTAATCGAAGCATAAAGCTCTAACTCTTTTACATAAGAATGCAATATTTCTAGAAATTGATCGATGATATGTAAACGGGAATCTTTAAGCTCCTGGAACCCTTCTGTTATTTCCTGGTAAGAAGGTGTTTGCTCATCAATAGCATAACCTTCAGTCATTCTTTTGAAATAAACTTTATCATTCGTCATTTCCAGCTTTTCTTGCTCAAGCTGGAACAATTCTAGTTTTGCACTACTTAATAATTTTTGTGTTTGCCTTATATTCGGCTTAGATAATATTTGCTTTAGTTGTTTCCTGATCTCGGTTCCTAATTCTTCATCTTCCTCTTGGAATTCGAGTCTTTGCTGGAGTGTTGCATAGTTCTTAGTAATAAGGTTAAGTCGGTTTTCTTGACGTGTTGTTTGCACCACCAATTTGGTCGCACGCGCAGCATAGTCACTGAGCTTGGCAGCAAGCTCTTCATTATTTTTAACCATCTTGAATAGTGCTGGATGCCATTTACTTTCACCTAGCAACTGTTCAGATCTCTCAACAATTTTTTTAGTCTCGGTTTTTCTTTTCAGGTTAATCTGCTTGGTTAACCATTCTACCTTCTGCACTAACATTTGGATCTCTGGCTTAAGTACCAGCTTTTCCTGTAAGGTAGCAATTTCAATAGCATTAGGTAAGGTTAAAACTTCCATCTCCAGCATGCGAATCTTGTCTGTCAGTGCTTGATTCTGATATTCCTGGTGAATCTTAAATGCATCAGCAATTTTCTCATCAGACATGTCTTTCGCCAGAGACATTTTTTCTGTCAATGATGCACGCACCTTGCTTGTTGCATCTAATTCTTCTTGAATCTTAATGGCGCGTTGACGAAGCGTGCCGATTTCGGAAGTCAGTTTCTGCTGCTGATTTTGTAGTTCTGACAATTTCGCTTGAGTGATAACACGCTGTTGCTCCATTTCACTTAAAGATAATCCTGTCAGCTCTGTGACATTAGTTGGGGTCGAAATAGTTTTGTCTTTCTGCTTTTTAAATGTTTCGAGCTGCTGTGGATATTCCTTTAGTTGTTGCGAATAGAGTTGGGTTTTCTTGAGGTATTCCTGGTGGTCAAGTAGAACCTGCTGAGTATTGAGATAAATCTCTTTAAGTTCCTTTTTTTGTGGCGTTTCTTCCCCACTATTCAGCGTTTCAAGCTTAGCCTGGATTACCTGAAGTTGATTAGCGAATTCATCTGCCTGAGTATACTCAGCGCCTGTAACGATCCAAAATAGAAAAAAGATGATAGAAAGTAATTTAATCATGAATACCCACTTTTTGATGGATTTGCTCAAGATTTCTAAAAATAAAAAAATTCTAGAGCAATTCAAAACAACCGCTGGAAATTTGTATCTACCGGGCGATGCTAGCCAGGTAAAAAAACAAAAGCATTAAAAAAGATGAATAAGTAATGATGATCTTATTGCGTTGGATCTAATCGTTTTTTTCATTAATAACCGGTTTATTTGTGTTGTTTACAAGCTGCTGATCCGGAATCGGATTTGCAGGTTTACTCGATAAACCAGCGAGCAATATACCTAATTCGTAAAGTAAATAGAGCGGTATTGCCAGCATAAACTGTGAAATTACATCAGGAGGCGTAAAAATCGCGCCTATCACAAATGCACCTACTAAAACATAAGGACGTACCTCTTTCATTTTTGACAACGAGATGACGCCTGTCCGAACTAGCACTATAACGAACACAGGGACTTCAAAAGTAATGCCAAAGGTTAAGAACATGGTGAGGACAAAACCGAGGTATTCGCCGATATCGGTCATAACCGCCACCCCTTCAGGTGCAAAATAAACAATAAATTCAAATACTAGGGGTAATGCGGCCAAATAAGCAAATGCCATACCTACGAAAAACAATAAACTGCTAGCAATAACGAGTGGCAAAAACAGGCGCTTCTCATGGGAATACAGTCCAGGCGCGACAAAAGCCCAAATCTGATAAAGCGTATGCGGTAAGGTCATCAAAAACGCTGTCATCAGAGCCACTTGCATAGGTATAAAAAAAGGTGTGGTGACTGCTGTTGCAATCATTTGCCCACCTAATGGAAGCTTCTCCAGCAAAGGCTGCGCCAGGATGGTGTAAAGATCGCGCGCAAAATAGGCGCAGGGTAAGAAACCAAGTACCAACACAGAAAATACATGAATTAACCTGGTACGTAATTCCACTAGATGTGAAATAAAGGTGCTCTCGTCATTCATATGTTCATGATGAATCAGACTAAGTGAATAGGCATTGTTAAACTTGGCAGTTACGTTATTAAGAAACTTTTCAAGTACTTTTATTTGACTCAGAAGTCTGTTGTGAAGACAGAGTTTGACTCTGAACAGCAATTGTCTTTTCTGTGGGAGCGCTAATTTGCTCGATCTCAATCAGCGCCGGGTCTTTTATCTTCTCTGCTGCGTTTATACTGGCAGCTGTCTCTATTTGATCAAATTCCTTCCTTACTGCTTCTTCGATGGAGTGAGTCGTCTCCTGTACAGAATTTTTTAAACGCCTTAATTCATCGAGCTCTATCTCGTGGCGAATATCATTCTTGACATTATCGACATACCGTCGTGCACGTCCTAGTAAATGCCCTATCGTACGCGCTACTCGAGGAAGTCGTTCTGGTCCGATTACAATCAATGCCACCATCGAAATGACGAGCATTTCTGCAAAACTGATATCAAACATACTTCATTTCCCCCAAACATATTACTTTGCCGAAGGAACTATATCGAAAGAAACTACTGATTTGCATCCTTCAGTGATAGTACTCACCGATATCGCCTGCCTTATGCGATGCAGTGATATTATAATTTAATCTCATTTTTCTCTTTGGCTTCTGCTTCGACAGAGCGATGAGTGATCTGCTGAGACTGAGAGGAAGAAGATGTATTACTTGTATTACTCTCTTCAGCACCTTTCATGCCTTCCTTAAATCCTCTGACCGCATTGCCAAGATCATTGCCCAAATTCCGGAGCTTCTTTGTACCAAAAACTAGCACGACAATTGCTAACACTACTAGCCAATGCCAAATGCTAAATGTTCCCATTGTTTACCCTCTTAATAAACGGTTTATTACCCATGATGAACCATCGTGGGCAAACGGTCTTTTCCTCCTATAATATGGATGTGAAGATGAAACACTTCTTGCCCGCCTACCCGTCCTGTATTAATAATCGTACGAAATCCGTTTGCACATCCCTGCTCTTTTGCCAGACGAGGAGCCAACCATAACATTTTTCCCAATAGCTGTTGATCCGTTTCGCCCACATCATATAATGAATTGATATGTTGCTTGGGTATCAGGAGGAAATGGACTGGTGCAGCCGGATGAATATCATGGAACGCAACAAAATCCTGATCTTCAAACACTTTGTTGGCAGGAATTTCTCCTCTTACAATCTTGCAAAAAATACACTCTTCCATTTATTCTCCTGTTTTACGCGCGAGCTTTTCTTCAATACCCGAAATACCTTCTCGTCGCTCCAATTCGTGCAATACATCTTCGGGTTTTAATCCATGATGCGCAAGTAATACTAGGCAATGAAACCATAAATCTGCGATTTCATAAACAAGATGTGCTGTATTTCCATCTTTTGAAGCCATGATAGTTTCCGCTGCTTCTTCAGCAATTTTTTTGAGTATTTTATCCTGACCACTCGTGAGCAGTTTTGCTACATAAGAATTGGAGGAATCAGCGCTTTTACGCGCCTCGATAGTTTCTGCCAAACGATAAAGAATAGATGAATCAATCATTGCTTATAGATCTTCGTCGGATCCTTAATAATAGGTGTTATGACTACCCACTGATCTCTTTCTAATTTATTAAAAAAACAACTCTGCCTGCCCGTGTGACATGCAACCCCTCCCACTTGCTCCACGGTAAGTAATATCACATCCTCGTCACAGTCCAAGTAAATTGCCTTCACCTTCTGCACATGACCAGATTCTTCTCCTTTCCGCCAAATTCTTTTGCGAGAACGTGACCAATAAACAGCCTCACCTGTCTCGGCAGTCAATTTGATAGTGTCTCTATTCATCCAGGCTACCATCAATACTTTACCGCTCTTTTCATCTTGTGCAATGACGGGTACTAACCCCTCTGCAGACCAATTTATTTTATTTAGCCAAGCATCCGACATAAAAGTTCATTTTAATAAGAGATTATCGAAACTCTATTTGCATATTACAGACGCACTTCAATTCCATGTTTTGCTAAATATCGCTTGGCTTCCTGGATCGTGTGTTGACCATAGTGAAAAATGCTGGCCGCCAGTACTGCATCAGCATGCCCTTGCAGAATACCCTCAACAAGGTGATCCAAACTACCTACTCCACCACTAGCAATTACCGGTAGATCGACTGCGTCAGAAATGGCGCGAGTCAGGGCCAGATCAAAGCCGTGGCGTGTGCCATCTCTGTCCATGCTAGTCAGTAAAATTTCACCAGCACCTAGCGCCTGTATTTTTTTGGCCCATTCTATCGCATCAAGCCCTGTTGCATTACGCCCCCCATGAGTAAATACCTCCCAGCGTGGACTATTATGTTTATCGTCCATGACTTGTTTGGCATCTATTGCGACAACGATGCATTGGGAACCGTAATGACTCGCTGCATCTTCTACCAGCTGCGGATTAAGCACCGCAGAAGTGTTGACACTGACCTTGTCAGCGCCTGCATTTAACAGCCGGCGAACATCATCAACCTTACGTACCCCTCCACCGACAGTTAACGGAATGAAGACCTGAGCTGCCACTTCTTCAACAATATGCAGAATCAAATCGCGATTATCTGAGCTGGCAGTAATATCCAGAAAAACAAGCTCATCAGCACCCTGCTCATCATAGCGATGCGCTATTTCCACAGGATTACCTGCATCTCGAAGCGAAACAAAATTAACACCCTTGACAACACGTCCATTGTTGACATCAAGACACGGAATAATTCGTTTGGCAAGACCCATGAATCCAGAGACCTTTACAATATCGAATAAAAAAGAAGGAAGAAACATGTGAACAGACTTGAATTCTATTCACGACGTCATGTTATTTTTCGTCAGACCATTGCACTTAGTTCATCGGCCAATAGTTGTGCCTTTTTAAAATCCAGCGTACCCTCATAAATAGCGCGACCAGTAATCGCACCCATTATACCTTCTGACTCAATTTCACAAAGTGTCTTAATATCATCCAGATTGGTAATGCCTCCACTGGCAACCACCGGAACAGTCAGTTTCCGCGCCAACGCTATAGTTGCCTCAATATTGATACCCGTAAGCATGCCGTCACGACCGATGTCAGTATAAATAATCGCCTCGACCCCATAATCTTCAAACTTTCTCGCCAGATCCACAACGTCGTGGCCAGTGACTTTAGACCAACCGTCCACTGCCACCTTACCCTCTTTAGCGTCAAGCCCTACCATAATCTGACCAGGGAAGGCATAACACGCATCATGCAAAAACCCAGGTATTTTCACTGCAGCTGTTCCAATAATGACATAACTAATGCCATTATCTAAATAACGCTCGATGGTTTCTAGATCACGAATCCCTCCGCCAAGCTGAATCGGAATGCTTCCGTTAATTGCCTTAACAATAGTACGAATAATTGATTCATTCTTTGGTTTACCAGCAAATGCGCCGTTTAAATCGACTAAGTGTAAACGACGCGCACCTTGCTCCAACCAGTGCCGAGCCATAGCATCAGGATTTTCAGAAAATACAGTTGCGTCATCCATGACTCCTTGTTTAAGACGTACGCATTGTCCATCTTTAATATCTATTGCAGGAATAATCAACATATGTTGTCAGGATAAATAATTAAAAATAAAAGTAGCGGACTAAAAAACTATAGATAATGAATTTAGTTAAACTAACGACTGGAATGCGGCTCCCATTTAGTAAAATTACTTAATAACGTCAAACCCGCCAACTGGCTTTTTTCCGGATGAAATTGAACAGCAAAAATATTGTCTTTAGCAATTGCACACGTAAATGGAGTTGGATAAAGCGTATAAGCAGCTGTTATTTCCGGATTGATCGCTTCCACATAATAGCTGTGAACAAAATAAAAGCGTGCATCACTGTCAATACCTTTCCATAACGAGTGCTGGATTGTTTGATGTACCTGATTCCAGCCCATGTGAGGAACTTTGAGCTTATTTCTATCAGAATCTATCATCGCATCATGCGAGAAATGACGCACTTTGCCAGGCAAGATTCCTAAACCCTTTACATTTCCTTCTTCACTTTCATCAAACAACATTTGCAAACCTAGGCAGATACCGAGAAAAGGTTTATTTCTGGCTGCTTCCAGCACAACATCCTTTAATCCATGACTCGTCAGCTCACGCATGCAATTAGGCATCGCCCCTTGACCAGGAACAACAACGCGTGACGCTTTTTGGACAACAGCTGGATCACTGGTTACAACAATGGAAGCAGTGGGCGCAACATGCTCGAGCGCTTTAGATACCGAACGTAAATTACCCATTCCGTAATCAACAATGGCGATATCAGTCATACTTGATTTGAAAAAAGAAGAAGTTTACAAAGAACCTTTTGTGGAAGGAATCAAATCTATAGCACGCGGGTCTACCTCTAACGCCATGCGTAAAGCTCGCCCAAATGCCTTAAAAATAGTTTCTGCCTGATGGTGCGCATTATTACCTGAGAGATTATCTATGTGCAAGGTAATCATGGCATGATTGACTAAACCCTGAAAAAATTCATGCACCAGATCGACATCAAATTCACCAATACGTGCACGTATAAATTCAACATGGAACGCCATGCCAGGGCGACCAGATAGATCAATTACCACTCTTGACAATGCCTCATCGAGCGGCACATAAGCATGCCCGTAGCGGCGTATGCCTTTTTTATTCCCGAACACCTGGGCTAGCGCCTGTCCCATGGTGATACCAATGTCTTCCACAGTATGATGAGCATCGATATGTAAATCACCTTTTGCTTTTATTTTCAGATCAATCATGCCATGACGCGCGATCTGATCAAGCATATGATCAAGAAAAGGTACGCCGGTATCTAGTATCGCCTGACCACTACCATCCAGATTGATTTCGACAGTAATTTGAGTTTCCAGCGTATTACGTGTAACTTGGACTTGACGCATAGAGAAGTTCTGTTTCGTGATTATATACGATCAGGCTAATTGCAATGGTTTATCGAGTATGCGACGAAGTGTTTTGCAGAATTGTGTATTTTCATCAGAAGTACCTACTGTGACGCGCAGGCAATTTTTTAATAATGGATGTGTACCATCAAGATTTTTGATTAATATACCGTACTGCTGAAGTTCTTGAAAAATCCGACTAGCCTCGTTGAGACGAAATAAAACAAAATTTGCATCTGATGGAAAAACTTCAACACCTTCCATCGTTGCCAGGCGAGCTCTCAAAATAGTTCGCTCCGCTTTAATGGCTGCAGCCTGTTCCAACAATATATCATAATGCTGAAATATTCTCTCTGCTATCAATTGTGTCATGATCCCTACATTATAGGGCAAACGCAGCTTTTCCAATTGTGCCAGCCATTCAGGCCGCCCAACCAGCAGCCCCAATCTTAACCCAGCCAATCCTAATTTTGAGAGCGTACGCATCAGCAATAAATTGGGATATTGAGTGAGCATATCCATAAAAGTTGCATCGGCAAATGCCTGATAGGCTTCATCGACTATGACAATGCCTGGAGTAGCCTCAATAATACGACAGATTGCCTGAGGATCAAATAAATTACCACTGGGATTATTCGGATAAGCCAGAAAAATAACTGCAGGCCGGTGTTGAGAAATAGCGGCAAGCATGGCATCCAAGTTAAGAGAAAAATTAGCGGTTAATGGCACTCCCACATAATTCATGCCACAAAAAGTAGCAATGATACGAAACATGGCAAATCCGGGATCAACACCCATCAGCACTGCTTCTGGTTTAGCCGTAGCAAGCGCAATGGCCTGAATGATCTCGTCCGATCCATTTCCCAGCATAATCGCCATTTCAGAAGGAATGGACAGGGTATTTCTTAATATTACCTTAAGTGACGTGGCACTAGGATCAGGATAACGATTAATATGGGCATCCTCTGCTAATTGAGAAATTTCTTCTCGCAAAATCAAAGGCAAAGTATAAGGATTCTCCATTGCATCCAACTTTATCATTCCATCTGCAGAAGGAACATGATAAGCGGAAAGCGCAAGAATTTCCGGGCGGATGATACTTTTGAGTAAATTGGACATGCTATTTGATCAAGGGTAACTGGAAATTCAAGCTTGAAAGACAAGAAGTATGTAAAGCATTTAATCGCAGCAAGTTAAATTGGAGGATTGATATCGACTAACATGTTATATAAATCAAATTGCCAACTTCAATGGATAGATCATCATTTAGTATTCAATCTCTTTATTAGATACTTATTCATTTTATATCTAATTAAAAAGAGTGTTAAAAAATTTTTATATTCTTGAATTATTCAATGGCAAAGTCTATCAGTTCTTTTTTACGACGGCTCATTATCTTTTTTCTCTTGCCACGTTATATACCAAAAAATACATACAATGACTGCGACAGGAAAAATTACATAATAACCAAGCGCATAAGTTGCTGCATCCATCTCCTCCCCTGCTGGCAAGGGACTACTGATAATTTTGTAACCATGGAATACCGCCACAAAGAATACACCCACCAGTCCTGCAATCCGCCGATTGAATAATAGTCGACCTGCTATTAGATTAAGTCCATGTGTAGCAAAGTATCCAAGAAAATAGACTACCGTATAAAAAATTAATGCACCCACTGATGTCAGTAAATTTATGAGTTTGTCGGATAAATCAAATGAATGATCAAGTCAATCTCTTTCCAATTTCTTTTATTCGCGATAATACCTAAACAGTTGATCATCAATCAACTTGTATTCCTCAGTTAAATGGGCTCAAGCGTCTGATTTGGTCAAAGCTTCACCTCGTATTTCAATCAATTATTGTATAGAAATAAAATACTTATCTAATATATTCCATCATTCTAAAATGATAATGAATAAATACTACTCGCTTGTCACAATCATGTATCCAAGCTTCTTTAATTCGGATTTGAAGTGCTGCTATCATGCAGAAACTTAAATAGATTAGTATGCCACCAGCTATTAGAACAAAAATTACAAACAAGGTTTTGCTCATGACCAAACAATCAAAAAGTCACTACCTTATTTTTAAACAAAATTATAATTCAGGAGGCCACCGCAAAGAAGCCAAACAAGGTATGCTCACCTGCATAGGGTATCGATAACTACTCTAGCATTACGGGATGTAGCCGAAATTACGAAATTACTTTGTGTAGATAGTGAGAAGCAAGAAAGGAGGAATTAGATCGCTACTATTATTGTAGCGCAAAGCAGTCCATTTAATCGCTATTGCTATTATCGAATAAGGGGATAATATGAATAAAAATCAGGATTCCATAAAAACTGATGACAGCGAAATCCACAGTAAAATAGAACTTCTTACCGAACTGCAAGCACATCGGTTGGAATTAGAGAAACAAAACAGCAAACTTAACGATGTGCAACAACAGCTAAAAGAAACACACAATCGCTATGCTGCTCTCTATGATAATGTTCCGGTAGGCTATCTTATTCTAGATAAAGCCGGGAATATCCTAGCAATCAACCTAACCGGATCTACCCTACTCGGTAAGGAGCGTGAGTTCATTTTGAACAAGTCTTTCTTAAGTTACATTGTTCAAGACGATAATGGCAAGTTTCTTAACCACCTGCAACAAATTTTCAATTCATCCACTAACACCGTCACCGAACTGAGGATCAAAGGGTCGTTCGACAAAGTAATTCACATACGGCTGGAAAGTTTAGTCATAAAAGATGCCAATATTTGCCGCACGGTAATGACCAACATCAACCTTATCAAAGAAACAACCGGTCGCAATCAAGAATTATTACACGGAAACCGTCGGCTGATGCAGAATCTATTCAAGATACAGGAAGAGGAACGACGCCTTCTTGCGCATGAGCTACATGATGAACTAGGGCAGTGGCTTACAGCCATCCACGCAGAAACAGAAACGATTGCCTATTTCTCGGAAAAAGATTCAGCCATTCATATCAGCGCTCAAGCTATTAAAGAATGCATAAAAAAAATGCATGACGCGATGCGCGATATGTTGTGTCAATTACGTCCTGTTCTCCTGGACACGCTGGGGCTGGAAGATGCGTTACTTGAACTTAAAAAACAGTGGACTACCCACAATCCTCACATCACGCTCGAACTAGAGTTCGAAGGTAAATTTGACAATCTCAGCGAGCTCATTAATATCACCACATTTCGCATTGTTCAGGAGGCGCTCAACAATGTTCGCAATCATGCCCAAGCTAACTGGGTTCTGATACACTTGCATCGCAAAACTGGGGCAATCCCTGCGGATGACGTTCTGTCACTAAGCGTGGAAGACAATGGCAAAGGTTACGATGTCGATCAAGTACCTCATGGATTAGGGCTGCTGGGAATGCGTGAACGAGCAATTGCTGCGGGTGGTAAGTTTTTTGTTCGCAGCATTCCAAACCATGGAACACAGATTCACGCAAAGTTTCCACTTGACTCCTCCAACAGAAGAAGAAAAACGGATGCACTTTAGCGGCTCGGCTCAAATGAGTCGCTAAATGATACTGATGGATAATCATCCTGTAGTACGCGCCAGCTATCAAATGCGTTTACCACATGAGAATTCCAGATATTCAAAATTTATAGCGGAAGGAAATTCATTCATACAAATTGCGGAAATGCAATATTTTCTATCCGCACTAAAACTAGCGTCTTTCATCACAGTCGTAGGAGAAAAAACTAAAATTGCAGTCCATTCCATCCAACTCACTCCCCTGCTATCGGTTGCAAATTAGTTGCAATGCCATTTATATGAAATATAAATAATTCTACGCACATTTTTGTTTTTATATTCTAAACTCTGATTTTAGCTTCCATTGCAAGAAGACTATTTTCTCCAGTCATCTAGTATTCTTACCTCGCTTATTACGCTCTTAAGGAATTTCCTTAGATAAAATTAAACTCTATACTTATTTTATTACTGTGCCCAATGCCCCAAAATATACCCAAACCATAATTAAACTCACTTGAGTCATGATTCACAACCTAAGGTTACTTAGTATATCTTTGCAGGCAGATTCAACCTTGAATCCGCCTGTGGGTTAAGACTTTAGAAACGTAAAAATTAAAATAAGTATAAGTGATCATGAGATATAGTGGACTAACTTCACCAAGCTCAGCAGTGAATGGTGTAAAAATTCACGTTAGGCTTCCACTGAAAACAGTAGAGGGGCTCGAATTGTGAGAGAAAAGCCAATTACAGTTTTATTAATTGATGACCATCCAGTAGTACGCAATGGATATCGCCGTCTACTCGAAAGTACGGCAGATATTCATGTAGTAGCTGATGCCGATAATGGAGAAACTGGCTGTCTCCTTCATCAAGAGCATAAACCCGATGTGACCATTATTGATCTAAATCTAGACAGGCAAGGAATAGATGGATTAGAGACTATTCATCGTATCAAAATAAAAAATCCAGCTGCCAATATTCTAGTATTCAGCATGTACAGCAATGAAATCATGGTCCAGCGCGCGCTGAATATGGGAGCAACCGGCTACATTACCAAGCAAAGTAACCTCGAACAATTGCTAAAAGCGGTTCGCAAGGTAAGTGAGGGGCACGTCTATATCGATCAAGAGTTGGCTTCTAATTTACTTACTGATAAATGGGGCGGCAAACCTTCTGAAAATCCCCTGGATGTGCTTTCCAAACGTGAATTCCAGTTATTTAAACTAATAGCGGAGGGAAATTCAGTAGTGCAAATTGCAGAAATGATTTCTATCAGTCCAAAAACTGTTGGTGTCCATCAGGCAAGCATCATGAAGAAATTAAAATTAAAAAATAGATCTCAACTTGTTCGTCTCGCTATTAACTGTAATGTCATTCAAGCGTAACGCTTACCATCCCCATTATTTCCTAATATTAGAGGAGCGCGGGTGCTTCCAATTCTCTGGCAAAACTAACCTCAATAAAGTAAGCAAACCAAAGGCATTTGTCGTCCAAATATCTGTCACACCTTAAGCCGCCAATGGCAACTTGTTTCATAGTAAGTTGATGATGTCGCTTAACTTTATCTTGATTCCAGAGATCATATCTAGGTTTCCGCAGCACAACCGTCGTAACAAAGTTTCCTCAAGCCCAGAAATACCTACTCTGACGCTACAGTAGTTTCGCAATAATCAATTACTTCATTTTTAAAGATTTTCCTTATAGGAAATTAAGGCTAGCGCTTATTTTTTTTTATTGCTTGCCATACCAGAATGTAATCGCCAAACCAGATGATGGTGAAGCAAAACCATTCTAATAGAACTAGAAATTCAATTTCTAAGGAGAAATAAAATGAATCAATTTAATAAAAAAATCATGATTGCCAGCATTCTTCTTATTTTCGGTACTTCAGGTCAAGCTTTTGCAGCAACCCCATCTTCGGGAAATAGTCAAACACAGCCAATTCCTACCCCTAAGCCAGTCACTAACAACATAACAGATAGCTTTAATAGAGCCATCGACGCCACCAGAAATGACAAAAATGTAAGAGTTAATGATAGCTTCAATAAAGCGGTCGATGTGACCAAAAATGATAACGATACCACTACCAAAGTAGATAGCTCGGCTAAGGCTACTGACAAAGCAGCAGCAGTTGGCCGTGATGGTGACGTAACGACTACTATTGACGCTACCAAAGTAAATAGCTCGGCTAAAGCTAATGACAAAGCAGCAGCAGTTGGCCGTGATGGTGACGCAACCACTTCGACTAACGTTACCAAAATGAACAGCAGTGCTCATGCTAATGACAAAGCAGCAGCAGTTGGTCGTGATGGTGACGCAACGACTACTACTCACACTAACGCTACCAAAGCCGATGCTCATGATAAAGCTGCAGCAGTAGGCGGTAATGGTACTGCTACTAACACTCTTATGAACCCTAATGCTATTGGAACTGGCAGTGCCGCTTCTAATAGCGGAGATGCTCGCTCCGAGTTCAAAGTAAATATTTCTTCCCTGTCAGGAACTGTCACTGGTCAAGGTGCTAGTGCTACTGCACAAAACCACTCAGCAGCTCTTGCTGCCAATTTACCAGTTGGTAACCACTTGGCGAATGCGTTCAATGGCTCTGCCGGCATTAATCAAAATGTACAAAACTCAGGTAACGGCTCTTTGGCCCAGCAAGAAGTGTCTTTTCAAGGAAACGTAACTGTTAATCCTCATTAACTTTTCTTAACTCAGTATGACTTGCCAGTGGGTGCCTAATCACTCACTGGCCTCGTAAAAAAGGATTAATAATTATGAAAATTTTTATTTTAAAGCGTTACGTATCCTCCATCCTCAGTATGACCTACCAGTGGGTACCTAATCACTCACTGGTCTCGTTAAAAAGGATTAACAATCATGGAAACTTTTATTTTAAAGCGTTGCGTATCTTCGCTCCTCCTGCTTGTTGGATTACAAAGCCTGGCAACCAGAGCCGATTTAACGCATCACCAGCAAAATAAAACATTCCTTTCGCAAATTGAGGTTGTCATGTTAGAAGAACTGGAAAATCAAAGGGCACGGGGTGGATTTGATTTGACCACTATTAATGACATGAATTTGCAAGCAGCCCTAACGGGCAATATAGCGAATCATAATGTCACAGGCGCCAATATTATTGACCACGGTGCCTTTGCAAATTCAGCCGGCATGTTCTCCGTGATTCAAAACACTGGCAACAATGTACTCATTCAGGATTCAACGATCGTGAATGTCACCATCATGCCTTAATGGCGAAAGGCAATGATATGAAGCGTTTCTTAACTAAATATGCTTTGCTCAGTTTGGCTGCAGTTTGTGGCAACGCCAGCTCTCTTGATCTTAATGGAATTGCAGGAGGAGGAAACTTTAATGTCTCAGTGAAGAGCTTCGCAGAGATGAAATTTAAAACTGTTTACAAACAGCAATTTGACTACAGCTGTGGCTCGGCAGCATTAGCAAGTCTGCTGACTTTCCACTATAACGACAAGGTCAATGAGCAAAGTGTATTTGTTGACATGTTCCAGCATGGTGATCAAGAAAAAATCAAAGTACTAGGTTTTTCACTGCTGGACATGAAAAACTATCTGGAAAGACGTGGCTACCAGTCCGACGGATTCAAAATAAATCTAGATCAATTAATAACCGCTAACAGTCCCGCTATTACTATTATCAATACAGAAGGTTATTTACATTTCGTGATTATTAAGGGTGTCACTGCACAAACTATCCTAGTGGGTGACCCCGCAAAAGGCGTCAGCATCATACCGCGCGACAAATTTGAAAAAATGTGGGAAAACGGAGTTCTGTTTTTAATCCATGCTGACAAAGGTAGTGGAAATGGTAATTTTCAAAGCGAAAGTGAGTGGAATGCTCGACTGGCACCGCTGAGTAATGGAATCGATCGCAGCAGTTTAGCTGAATACCATATTTTGATGCGTGGTCAAGTACCAGGTGCTTTTGATTTTTAATTACATGAGATTATTAAAATGAACATCAATCAATTAAGCATTCAGCGAAAAATATTGAAGGTTCTATCCTTATCAGCCATGCTTGTGAGCTCAAGTTTTGCCTCTCCAGCATTGGCAGATGAAGCATTAAACAAGCCAGCTTCCAATGACCTCTATGCTAATTGGATTCGAGCAACCGACGATGAGTTAGCACAATTAAGAGGTGGATTTACCCTCCCCAATGGAATGATCATAAATTTTAGCTTAGAAAGAATGATTCTCTCAAATGATGCACAATTATTTTCTTCCTTTTTTCAGTTTCCTGAAAATGCTGTTTTGTTACAGCATGGTGACTCTAATCTCGCTCCAGACTCAATAGGTTCAACTTTGGGTACTGTGATTCAGAATAGTTTAGATGACCAGGCAATCAAGACTATCAATCAAATTAACATCGAAATAGGTAATTTGCAGAATTTGCAGTTAAACCATAATCACACAGGTATCGATTTTATTTTGCCTAATTTACGCTAACAGCATCCCGCTATTATGTTTGAGCTGGATACGAAATTCTGTCTAATAAAGAAAAGCTCTTTTTGTGCCTACAAATAATTGGCTTATTTATTTTTTAAATGCCATTACATTTTCTATTCAATCTATTTTGCATATTAATAATTTATATCTTCTTAAGATGAGCAGCGTAAAAATTTTGTAGCTAGCTTTGATTAAACCCCGTAAAGTACTCATTACTAAAGGGAGGAAGCTTTTGATAACAAACGACTATCCCAGATATTTATCATACATCTGCTTTATTTGCTTAATTTTCATCATTTTAAAAATGAAAAAAAAAACAAATAAAATTAGAAAAAAGTATAGCTATCAAAATTTACGTTTATTTGGAAAAACTAAATCCTTTATTTTGATCTTTAGTCTTTTTTTCGTAAATGGAAGTTTTGCTGAAACAAACCAGAATGCGGTCTTATTACAGCAATATAAACAGCTTCTTGCTGAGCAGGAAAAAAAGTATGAAAGACAACGCCAATTACTTGACGAGCAGGGCAAGGAACTAGAGCGTTTAAGAAAACAGCTGGATGCGCTTTCTGCACAACCCTCAAGCACATCGGCTGAACCAAGTCCACCACCCAGTTCACCTCCACAAAAGACTGCAGCAACCGAAGAAAAACCTGTATCACCGAACCCATCACCCTCTGGACCTGTTGGTCAAGCACCGCCCAAATCAGAAGAGCACAGACCTCCCGAAATGCCCAGGCTGAGTGAAACAGTAGGCGGGGTTTTAACCAGAAAAGGAAATATTGTTGTTGAACCTGCCCTGGCATATTCTTTTTCTGATAACAATCGCGTCTTTCTGGATGCATTTACTTTTATACCGGCAATTGCAGTGGGGCTTATCGATATTCGTGACATTACTCGGCACAGTCTTTTTGCTAGCCTTGGAGTCCGCTATGGGGCAACTAATCGTCTGGAATTTGAAGCCAGGGTTCCTTATGTGTATCGAGCTGATATCCAGCGCTCCCGCCCTGTAAGTATTGGTTCTGCTATCAATGAAACGTTTGATGCTACCGGAAATAATATCGGTGATGTTGAGCTTACAGCCCGTTATCAGCTTACTGAGGGTGCTGGTGGTTGGCCCATTCTGGTTGCTAATATGGTATCAACGATGCCTACAGGAACCAGTCCCTTTAAAATCGATTTAGTACAATCACAAGAAGTGCCTGGTGCCGCATTCCCTACAGAAGTCCCAACAGGAGCAGGTTTTTTTAGTTTCCAGCCAAGTATTACTGCGCTTTACCCAACCGATCCCGCAGTATTCTTCGGCAATATCCAATACACCTATACCACGAATGCAAGCGGAAATGGTAATAAAGTCGATCCGGGCGATGCAGTAGGGATGACTTTTGGCATGGCATTTAACATTAATGAACGATCATCCTTTAACTTAGGCTACTCTCATCGACATTTCTTTAATACTCGGGTTAATCATCATAAAGTCGGAGGTAGTGCGCTGGACATTGGGCAATTGCTACTAGGTTACGCATTTAGATATACCCAAAAAACTAACTTCAATTTATCCGTGGGGATAGGTGCGACAGATAATGCACAAGATGTAAGCCTTACTTTCCGAGTACCGATAATTTTTTAATTTCGGCATGAGTAGCAGTTCCTAAGTATATCTCAGTTACCGCCTGGAACCTAGTGTTTAATTGCAAAAATAAGTTATTTTATTATCTTAGTTAACCAGTTGTTTTTTATAGATATAAACCTCAGAAAACTTATAATGAATTAATGCAATTAAACACTAGAATACTCCGTTACTCAAAGCGGACAAGATCTCCTCTATTTTTTATTTTCTTTTCCAGAATATGGAGAAATCGGTGATATCGTTTAGTTAACCCCGAATCTTGCTCATGCGATTCCTGGGAAGGATAGAAACTGGTTTCCTGCAAAATTGACCAATCTGCCGGTCTATCGGCTGCAAGCCAGGCAATACCGCGTGCGGTCGCTTCTACCGACACCGGTCGATGAACCGTAAAACCGGATAAATTAGCCAGTTTCTGACACAGTGCATTCGATTGCGCCAAACCACCACTAATAACCAACTCATTGTATTTATCGTCTATTTCTGCTAATGCATCCAAATTAGCCTGAATCATAAAAAGAATGCTTTCGGTAACTGCCACTAGCATGCGCGGCAAAGTGTCACTTGCGATGATATTTCCATCAAGATCGACTAATTGTGGTTCTGGACCTTCCTGCCACCAGGGTGATCCCAATCCGCTGATACTGTTCAAAAACAACGGTGGATCATGAATCACCATTAATCCCTGTTCAAGCTGAGAGTACAAATCAGTAATGTGCCAATTTGCACGAGCCCAATCCAACGCGCTGCCTGCATTGTTGACGGTTCCCTCCAGCGTATAACTAGTTTGTTCAGCAGCGCTATCGGCTATTCCACTCAGCAATCTGGGATGACGATATAACATTTGGCCCGTTGGTTGCAGGATAAACGCACCAGTTCCGATATTGACCAATATTCTGCTTTCCGCAAATGCAGTGGTAGCAAAAAGTGCTGCGGTTTGATCGCCGTTAACTGCCGTCAAAGGAATAGAGTAGCCGGTCAAGTAGCCATATTCATGACGGATAGGGCAACACAGGGGCAGAATGGATTGTGGAATACCAAACAATTGCATCAAATTGCATCAACCAGGGATCCCAGTTGCAATCCGCAAGATTCCATAACAGTGTGCGCGCAGCATTGGCACGATCAATGACAAAAGGAGCTTGTTCCAGCAGATGAAAGAGTAAAAAGCTTGCCAAAGGACCCAGCGCAAGACGAGATTGTTGTTCCGCTCTAATGACTGAAGGGAGTGTTTGTCTGAGCCATTGCAATTTACTCACACCATAATGTGGTGAAAGACGTAGTCCTGTACGTTGCACGATAGCTTGTTCGTGTGAACTAAATGAAGTTAGCCAAGCTGCTGCACGGCGGTCTTGCCAACTGAGCACAGGACTTAAGGCCTAGCCGGTTTCTCGATCCCAGGCGACCACACTTGAACGCTGCGTGGCAAGACCTGCTCGTTTGATCATGAGCGAATGTTTGTTAGCGTAACGCACAGACTCAGCGACAACCTGCCGGACAGAGCTTAAGATCTCATCGGGACTCTGCTCCACCTCCATCGGGTTACGCTGATATATCGCAATTTTCCGGGTAAATGTTGCGACTGCCTCCCCTTTCTCGTTAAATAATAGAGCACGTGTCATATGCGTACCCTGATCAATAGCCAAAGTATGGAAATTGGACATCACTTGGTGTTCTCTTATGGAGATTCAAGCATCAATCTGGAAACATCCGCTTTGGGCGTGCGATGAGGTAATGTTGGCATAATGGTATGCAGCACTTTTTGTGCAGTTGCACGGCACACTGTCAGCTTGCCACCATAGATGCTGACGAGACGTGGGTTCTGAGGCGAATCACACTGCAAATGAATTTCTCGGGAGCGACGAAAAGCAGCCCCTTGACTCGCGGGCAGCACGCGCAAACCAGAAAATTTTTCTCTGACGACCCTATTTCTTTCTGGAAAATAATGATGAAAGCAATCTAATAAATAAGTCTCTTCCGTAACTAATGGATATGATTCTTCCGGATCGCCATTAAATAGAGTTTCGGTCGTCCCTAGCAGGGTATGCTGATACCATGGCAGCACGAAGACTGCTCTTCGATCTGCAGGAGACTCCAGATAATAGCACCCCCTGTTTAGACAACCTTCCAGCACCAGATGGGTTCCTTGCACCAAATCAATTGGGTATTCCACTGGCAGAGGATCGATCCGATGCAGTACCTTGTTAACCCATGGACCGGCAGCATTCACCAGCACTGCTGCCCTGCAGTAATTTATTCTGTCTCCTTGCAGATAGTCAATTTCACACATTGATGAAGAGAGGGTGGCATGAATGAATTCAGCAGGGCACAGCAATTCTGCCCCCAATGACTGCGCAGAATGCATCAGTGCCTGTGTCAGAAGCCGATCATCAGTCTGAGCATCCCAGTATTGAAAAACTTGCTTTAATCCCTCAGTTGTCAGGCCGTCCAGTTGTTCCCATTCCGATTTGGGAACAGAGCGGAAACGCGCTGAACTGCCCCCACCAGCCAGCAAGGCATACAGACTGAGGCCAGCACGTATTACCAGCGAGCTGCGAGATGTTTCCCGATAAACGGGAATATAAAATGGGCTCAATCTGACTAGGGAAGGCGCTAATCTCAGCCACTCAGATCGCTCCCGCAAGCTTTCATGGACGAGTGCAAAATGGCCATTTTCCAGGTAGCGTAGACCACCGTGAATCAATTTACTGGAACGGCTGGAAGTAGCGGCAGCCAGTGCGGTTTTTTCCAGCACCAGAACGGTGTAGCCACGTGCTGCGGCAGCCTGCGCCACAGCGGCACCCTGAATCCCGCCACCCACGATAACAATGTCATAGTGATTGAAGGCAGGCATTTCTTTTTAGGATCGGATGTTGTAACAATGTGCCAATGGTATCGGTTTCAATCAGAGGAATTCCCTCATCCGCATACTTGAGTACCGTGCGACTATCATTGACCGTATAGATAACCCATTGCCAAGGACCTTGCCATCGTCTCTCAGTTCTCTGTGGCAGACGTTTGGTGTTACAAAACAGAAATTCTGGTGTCAGTTGCTGGGCGATAGCCGCATGTTCTTGATCCCGTTTAGGGATGACCCAGCCAATCCGCTCAGCGCCTTGCTTCCTTGCAAACGCTACTGCTTGTGAATCAAATGAAATCAAGACACATTGCTTGATGTATGGATAAATGACTTCAAGAATGATATCCATTGTTGCCGTCAAACCAAATCTAGCAAGGCTTTCCGATTTTATTTCGACAAATGCGGTTACCCTCGGTCGCTCCTGTAAGAGCTGACAGAAAGCGTCCAAATCAGACAATGGTTCTGTTTCTGGTGGGCTAGTAAGATTAAAACCTGGGTAAGGTACTGAAAGCGTATTAATGACTTCATCGTCAAGCTGAGTCAACCAGTGATCACTACCCGTCAAGCGTCTGAGATGATCATCATGGCATAAGTAAGGGGTTCGGCGAGCACTTAACTGGATATCGATCTCGACAAAACATGCTCCAGCCAGCATCGCAGCCTTAAGCCCAGCGAGACTATTCTCGGGATAGCGCGCAGGATAACCACGATGAGCGATGAGATAAGGAATATTTTGTTCAGTCATAGGCTAAGTTTTCCTGCAAATAATGTAGATCAGAGTCTACTCTGCATTTTAAATCATAGCGATCAATCAAGATTTGACTGCAAAAATAGATGATAAAATCCATAAAATAATATAGAAATTTATGAACTCGCTGGGAAAAATAATGCGTAAATTTGCTATCAGTTTCAATATGCTCCTTCCTGCCATATTGGCAGCTCTTCTTTTCATACCCTATATATTAAATTTTCTTGCACACGCTATGGTTGGAGAAAAACAGTTTCCTCCCATCATCATGATGAAATTACCCGTTGAAAGTACGGCTGTCGCGTTACCTGCAGAAGTAGTGCAATTCACGCCTTTTGATATTACGCTTCAACTGGATAGTGATGCGTTAGCAAAACGCATCACTGACATTGTAGCCAAGTCTCCCCATGGTGTTGCCATGCAGGGTATTAGCGGCAAGGTGCTTTCCAGCATGCAAGCAGAAATTGTCGGGAACGGGTTTCATATTGACAATCCAGGGCCACAAGTGCAGCTTTTTTCCGCTCGTGGCAAAACGCTCTGGTCCTGGAAAATCACCCCTTTATCACCGAATCGTCAAGCACTCACGCTTCGGCTTCATCTGAAAGCCATTGATAGCAGACAGGAAAGCCAACAAATTGTTGATCTCGCTGAGATACAAACCTTTGTCCAAAAAAATCCGACTGAATGGATGAAACGGTATGGAATCTGGTTTATAGCAGCGGGCTTGTTAGCAATAGGAATCTGGCGAAGAATGCGCCGATCTTAAAAAATAGAAAATATATAATACGCAAGTGATACTGATCAGAATCATTACAATGCGATCTGGTCCAATTTATTTAATATATTTACATTTCTGATAAATTATCAGTTTTACATCAGTATCAAATAGGATACTTTTATGATACTCATCAAATGGGCGCTGTTCATTATTTTATTAATAGTCATTGCAGTAGTGCTGGCAGGTCAGTTTGGTATGCTCAAAGGAACGGCGCCGACTGATCTAGGTGTCCATGATGGCAGGCTTAAACCGCCTGCCATGACGCCCAATAGTATATCCAGCCAGGCAGCACTTTATCCCGATCATCCACAACTTCTTTACGCCAGCATCGAACCCTTGCCGATTATCGACGATGCAACGACTACATTAGCCCGCATACGCAGTATTGTCAAAAGCATGGAAGGCGCAAAAATCATCAAAAGCAATGAGGATTACCTCTATGTTCAATTTACCACCAAAATCATGAAATTCGTGGATGATGCCGAATTCTGGTTTGATCCAGTTGACAATGTAATTCAAGTGCGCTCAGCTTCTCGCTTAGGGAAAAGTGATTTATCCGTGAATCGCAAACGAATTGAAGCAATACGCGCACAGCTTCAATCGTCCTAATAACGGCAAACGGTGGGTGAAATGGCTCGTCGAGTTAATCTGATTCGCTGGCTCCTGCTCGCGCTGCTTTTTCTGGTGCTAGGGTTGGCAGGCGCATTCTGGCTGCTATTACAAGGCAGCTTGCCAAAATATAATGGAGAAGCGCATATTCCTGGTCTTTCCGCACCAGTAGGAATCGAGCGGGATGCGTTGGGAAGTGTAACCGTACACGCGCAGGATCGTCTTGATCTCGCTAGAGCCCTCGGTTATGTTCACGCTCAAGAGCGTTTTTTTGAAATGGATCTTATGCGCCGTAGTGCCGCAGGAGAGCTGGCTGAGTTATTTGGTGCGGCAGCGCTGCCAGCCGATCGCAAAGCACGGGGACATCGTATGCGCGCCCGTGCCACAGCAATGTTGACCGAGCTACCTGAAAACCAGCGCCGCTTGATTGATGCTTATCGTGATGGCGTAAATGAAGGTTTGGCTGCACTGGCAGTGCGTCCTTTTCCCTATCTGCTGACACGCGCTCAACCGCATACCTGGCACAGTGAAGACACTCTACTAGTGGTCATATCAATGTATTTTACTTTGCAAGAATCAACCTTTCAGCGTGAGCTGCAACTTTCCACATTGCGTGCCGGTTTACCCGAAACTGTTTACCAATTTTTAACCGCAAGCGGGGGTGAATGGGATGCACCGCTGGTCGGTGCTCCTTTTAAGTGGCCACAACCTCCTTCCAGCGAAGAACTCGATTTGCGCAAACATGGTCCCGACCTGAAGCGCAATTTACAGCATCATAGGAATGATCAGCATGATGAAGCGCCAGGTAGCAACAGTTTCGCAGTAGCCGGTTCACTGGCTGGGAATGCTGCGCTGATAGCCAATGATATGCATCTCCCGTTACGGACGCCGAGCTTATGGTTCCGCACGCGCATTATTTATCTACATTCCCAACGACCCGATAGCTTCATTGATACCAGTGGCGTGAGTTTGCCCGGCACACCTGCGATTGTTGTAGGTTCCAATCGCCATATTACCTGGAGTTTTACCAACAGCTACGGTGACACGGCTGACTGGGTACGGGTAATGATTGATCCAGCAGATCCATCGCGTTATCGTAGTACCAAGGGCTGGAAACCAGTCACAGTCCACCGTGAAACACTGCATGTGCGTGGCGCACCAGACGAAACGATTGAGGTTCGCGAAACCGAATGGGGACCGATACTGGCAAGCGATCATGATGGCACACCGCTGGCGCTGGTCTGGGCTGCCTATCAGGTAGGTTCGGTCAATCTGGATCTGATCGAGCTCGAACAAGTGGAAACAGTAGACAAGGCTATTGTAGTTGCCCAGCATGCAGGTATTCCCGCACAAAATTTCATTGTTGGGGATCGCGATGGTAATATCGCGTGGACAATCGCGGGACGCATCCCATTACGTAAGGGGCATTACAATCCAAGCGAACCAGCGGACTGGAGTGAAGGAAATATCGGCTGGTATGGTTGGCTCGAAGCGGCAAAATATCCAGTGATCAGCAATCCACAGGAGCAGCGCCTGTGGAGTGGTAATGGACGAATGGTCGATGGCGTCATGTTCGAACATCTTGGTGATGGTGGCTATGAACTCGGCGCACGCGCCCGGCAGATCCGTGACAATTTGCAGAAAATTGAACATTTCACACCCATTGATTTTTTCTTGATTCAGTTAGATGACCGCGCCTTGTTTCTTTCTCGCTGGCGGCAATTGCTTGAACGAACATTAGATCAGGTGCCTTCCTCTACCTGGCGTACAGAAATGCAAAAAGCACTACATGATTGGGATGGTCATGCCTCTATCAACTCTGCGGCCTACCGTATAGTGCGTACGTTTCGTCAAGAAGTCATCGGTAACATTCTGGATAATTTTGCTGCTGAAGTACGACGTCATCATCCAGATTTCTTATTCCCACGACTAGCTCAGATCGAACATGCCGTTTGGATGTTAATTGAGCAACGCCCTCTGCATCTGTTATCACCGGAATACGCCAATTGGAATCAACTGCTTGAAGCTTGTGCACAACGTATTGCTGTCGAGATGCAGGCTCAACCAGGTGGGATCTCTGCGCGCACGTGGGGTGAACAGAACACTGCAAAGATCCAGCATCCATTAAGCCGTGTACTGCCAGGATTTATCGCTCAGTGGCTAGATATGCCCCATGATCCACTGCCGGGCGATAGTTATATGCCACGCATCCAGTCACCCAATTTTGGTGCTTCACAGCGTTTTGTGGTTGCACCGGGCGAGGAAGAGCAAGGCTATTTTTCGATGCCTGGAGGACAAAGCGGACACCCGCTCTCACCCTACTACGGCAGCGGTCATGCTGATTGGGTAGCTGGCAAGGCCACGGCGTTTTTGCCTGGGCCGCCTGAACGCACACTCTCTTTACTACCACTCAAAATCAGCCAATAACTTTATTGTTCGTATTAATTATTAAGCCTGGAGGAGATCCCAATGAAAAAGATTTATGCGCTTGTATTGTGCCTGAGTGTAACTACAGTCATGGCTAAAGATATTGATGAACGTAAAATACTCTCACTCAACGAAATGCAACGCAATCACATTCTGACCGAGATGCGTGCCTTGCTGCTTGGCACACAGCAGATACTCCAAGCGCTTTCGGAAGAGGATATGATGGCAGTCGCTCGCCACGCCCGTATGCTGGGCATGGACATGACGCATAAGGGAGAGAATCATTTACGTTCCGTGCTACCGAAGGATTTCATGCAGCTTGGCATGTCAGTACACCAAAGTTTTGATCAAATTGCAGCCGATGTAGAAACTTTGAAAAATCCCAAGCATACCCTGCTCCAGCTAAGCACTACCATGCAACACTGTGTCACCTGCCATGCTTCCTATCAGATCGGAACGACCCAGCTACCCGCCGAGGCTGAAGCCCACCCTGCTCATCATAAACATCATTGATAAAAAATCAGGCGACATGGCTGCTGTTTCTGACAAAAATACGCTGCCTGATAAAATCAGCTTGCGTGAAGCATGGCTGTTCTGGTTTAAACTGGGCTGGATCAGTTTCGGCGGACCGGCAGGACAGATTGCCATCATGCATACGGAATTGGTTGAGCGACGACACTGGATCAGTGAAAGGCGTTTTCTGCATGCGCTCAATTACTGCATGGCATTACCCGGTCCAGAAGCCCAGCAGCTCGCGACCTATATCGGTTGGCTCATGCATAGAACCTGGGGCGGCATCGTCGTGGGCGTATTGTTTGTTTTGCCGTCGCTCATCATCCTGATTGTCTTATCCTGGCTCTACCTTGTTTTTGGTCATATCTCCCTCGTGGCCGGACTGTTTTATGGTATCAAGCCTGCAGTAACCGCTATCGTTCTGCAAGCCGCCTATCGAATCGGATTGCGTACACTCAAAAATCCTGGATTATGGGCTATCGCTGTTGCTTCCTTTGTCGCCATAGCAATTTTCCAAGTACCATTCCCGTCGATTCTGCTGACTGCCGCGCTGATCGGCTATATCGGGGGATATATGGCACCGGCTCAGTTCATAGTAGGCACAAGCCACAGTAAGCTTAATCGATCATACGACCCGGCCATCATCGACGATACCACCCCCCTGCCTGAGCACACCCGTTTCCGCTGGTCACGTCTGATCACTGTAATCACAGTGTGCGCCTTGCTATGGATTGTGCTGATGGCATTGCTTCTCAGTCAATTTGGTTGGCATGGCACGCTGACTCAGATGGGCTGGTTTTTTACTAAAGCGTCCTTACTGACATTCGGTGGCGCCTATGCAGTCCTGCCTTATGTCTATCAAGGCGCAGTGGAATACTATGGATGGCTGAATCCTGCTCAAATGATCGATGGCCTGGCACTCGGTGAAACCACCCCCGGCCCACTCATCATGGTAGTCGCGTTTGTCGGCTTTATCGGTGGTTATACAAATACGCTGTTTGGTACTGAACTCTCTTTCCTGTCTGGTGCTACGGCAGCCGTGGTAGCAACCTGGTTTACCTTCCTACCCTCGTTTTTATTCATACTGGCCGGCGGACCATTAGTAGAAACCACATACGGCAACCTTAAATTCACTGCCCCATTGACCGCCATTACTGCCGCTGTGGTTGGCGTCATTTTGAACCTGGTACTGTTCTTCGCCTATCATGTGCTGTGGCCGCAAAGTTTCTCAGCCTCATTCGAATGGCCAGCTGCGCTGATTACACTGGTTGCCAGCATCGCGTTGCTCTATTTCAAGCGCAATGTCATTTATGTGATTGGCGCATGTGCCCTGATGGGCCTAGTTTATAGTATCTTTTTGGGGTAAGTTTGGGCGAGGTGCAATAAGCGCAGCACCTTCCATCAGACTGCAAACACATAATATGGCTATACAAGGATCACTTTCATACTGAAGTTTTTAGTCACACAAGAAGTGTCTAATCATGTCGTTATTGAAAAATAATGTCATAAGGGTTAAACGCTATGAGCCCCATTTGTCGCATCTGCCACAGCACACATTGTGTACAGGAACACCCGGAATCCATTTTTTTACTTGCTCTGACGGGGTCTCCCTGCGCCTCAAACGTTATCGAGGAGGAGGCAGGGAACCAATCATTCTGTCTCATTGTATCGGTGTTTCCTCGCTCATGTATTCATTGACGACGATCGAAACCAATTTACTCGAGTTTCTGTTTGAGCAAGGCTTTGATGGCTTGAAGGTTTTAATTCCATTTCAAAGTCAAACCTGACCTTGTCGGCTTCTCTTTGCCATATTATTTATACTGTCTGCGTCTTGCCTTCATGTCATGTTTGATTTGGAAACGGAATAACTACTTTAGTATTATTCATATGGCAATAATTTTGTCATAAATACAATTTATTAGTTAAAGCTCCTGATCGGATCGGAACATAACAAGGCAGGCAACTAGATCGCATCATTATTTTTTGATATTCCTATTGCTAATGTATATAAAATGTATGCAAATGCATTATTGTCTATTTATTTGTAATTCTTTAGCATTAATTTACAATAGAGTCTAGTTAGTTTGATTCATTGCTTCTATCCGCTACTGTTGAGATTTGTTTTATTTTTAAATTATTGATTATTCCATGTAAAATTATTACGTTAACGATATTCATATGTTAAGTATATTGGTATAGATTCAATTTATTAGTTAAACCTTTATTTAACTGAATCAAAATTCTAATTCAATATTATTAAACTGTGGTAAATATGATACATTCACGCTTTATATTGTTTAAGAAATCAGGTAGCATCGCGGTGTTGTCATAGATTTTTGGATATGAACTTGAATGGACAACAACTTATGCTGAGAATTTAGAGTTTTGTCTTAATCAAATAACAGTAAGGAGATGAAGATGAATAAGAAAATGAAACATGTATTTACTGTAGCAGCACTAAGCGCTTTAGTTGCATTATCTGGTTGTGCAACCACAGGGCAGCTCGAAGAAGTAAAATCACAACTCAATGCTGTTCAAGCAGATGCAAATGCTGCCAAGTCAGAAGCAGCTGCAGCTAGAGCAACTGCTAATGAAGCAAAAGATACTGCAAACAGAGCACTCAGCACTGCCAATGAAGCCAATGCACGTTCAATGGAAACTGAAACAAAAATTGACCGCATGTTCAAGCGAGCCATGCATAAATAATTTATGCTGGCTAAATAAAAAAAGCCCCATTCGGGGCTTTTTTTATTGCATATTGCATTTTACTTTGAAATCAAGACCGGAATACCACTTTTTTCAAATACTGCCAGCTCAAGCGCCATTTCATCAATGACAATATTTTCTCTAGCTTGATTTGTTTTCTTACTATTGGCACTCTTCTCAAAAAAACTGGCAATCGCTTCACGTACTTTCTGCATATAATCGGCATACTCCTTTTCGTCTTCTTCTAATGGAGGATGCAATTCTATAAACAACGAATCAGCCAGCCAGCCAAGTTTTATGGGTTGATTGACCAATTGAACAGGCGTTCCTACAGGCACCTGATCAAACAATTTCTCGATATCTTCGGGATACATGCGCATGCATCCATGAGTAACGCGCATACCTATCCCAAAGGCTTTATCCCTATCAGTGCCATGGATCAGATAACCTGATGTGCCCAGATAGAGCGCATAGCGACCTAATGGGTTATCCGGACCAGGAGGTACAATATCCGGCAGTGGTGGACCGCCTGATTCAATAGCCTCTTTTTTGAGTGATTGAGGCGGTATCCAGGTAGGATCTTTTTGTTTTCTGATGACGGTTGTTCTTCCCAGTGGCGTCCGCCAATCCATTCTGCCTATGCTAATAGGATCAGTAATGACGACTGGTTTCTCCCCTTTTTTGGGTTTGGGAAAATAATAAAGTCGCATTTCAGGTAGATTAATTACCAGGCCTGTCCGCTCAGCCTGTGGAAAAATATGCCGACCCGGTATTACAACCTTGGCACCTTCAGGAGGGAGCCAACGATCAATAAGAGGATTGGCCAACACCATTGCGTCCTGCCCGATACTATAACTGCGTGCTATATCAAGCAGGGTTTCCTCCCGGTTCGCTGCTACGACCTTTACTTGGCCAAAAATATCAATATCCGATGGGGGTAATACCCAGGTTGCTGCCTGGGCCAATATCGCTGTAAATAAAGTAAAGAATAATATAGCAATGCTACGCATAATCAAGCTCACAAAAAATATATCCATCTTCCTGGTCGTACAGGAAAACATTTACAAATGACAAAATGCTTAACTATAACAGATACTGAAAATTCTGATTAGAAATGGCATACAAACAATTGACTGTCTTCAAGCATCGATTGTTTCATATCATTGCGCAACTATCCACGCTTGACCCAATGAAATAGCATTGTCATTAGGTGATAACTATTTAGTGGATAATGCTTTTAGGCTATTTTCAGCAAGATGCTAGCTCAATAGCTGCAGTAAAAGCTCATTATGAAATCATCTCCTCCCAGTGCGACCAGGGCACAATGGTATTTACTGGCAATCAGCGCTACCCACTTGGCAAGCCCAGCAGCGATGGTGGCATGAAATACAGCAGCACCTTTGAATGCATCAGTACATTTCATAATAATATGGCAAGATGAAGCTGATAAAATCAGGTTCAATTTAGAAATGGAATAAATTACCAATACTTCAGTACTTTAGCTACTTCCATTGATAATTATCCAAAGCCAGATAATAAAACAGGCTGCAAGTTTTTAAAAACTCACAGCCTGTTCATAGATCACCAATAGTATTTATTTCACATTAACTATCAATTTTTCTTTGCAAAATCAACTAGCTTCTGGAAGCTAAATAAATAGTCCTGATTTTTCAAAGGAGTATGGCACTGAACACAATTCAGATCGTTGCTTTTGGGCGTGCCATCTGGGTTATACACGGCAAATCCCCAGTCACCTGTGCGGTTATCCTGAGAGAAAGCTTTGTCCCAGTCACTTCTTTTTTCCATGACAGCAACTGCTGCCAATTTTTCAATTTCAAAAATACCGTCTTTACCAGAGATGATCTTGCCATCCGCATCTTTTTTAGGTTCATATATCTCCATGATCACTACTGCCCCAGACGCTGCTTCCGCGCCTTTTTTGTAACTCGCGATAGCAGTCTCATTAGCATAGAATTTTGCTACTTGCTTCTGATTGGCTCGATTGGCAGTATCGTATTGTGTAAAGGCTTGCTGATAACCCTCAGGGAATTTGACAAAATCAGGATCACCTCCGCCATGGGCATAGAAGGGTAAAAGTGTGCAGACTAGGGTAATGAGTTTAAATCGATGCTTCATTTTCTCTCCTTGCTTGTAGTACCTAATAGTTAAGAAGTTTCTCTGTAGAATCATTTATTTAATAACTATACTGAAAAGCCTTGGAAGGATTTCTTGCCCTCTGCATAGCCTGAAGCATTATATGCAGAATATCCAACAATAGAAACTAGCATTACCCAACCGTAATCAGCGGATATTATAATTCTATGAGATACCTAATTAATTTCCAGTCAACAGTCTTTTTAGTTAAAAAGACTGACTCTTAACAAGCTTGTCAGACTGTAGAATAAGACTATTGATTTTACGCACCGAACTGACTGTAGAACGACTAAAAAACTCACCTACTACTGCCGCTATAACAAAGACAAAGGTAAACTGAATGGAACATAACATCTCACTGATAACGACTATTGCTGCTGGATTTGGTCTTGCCCTGATATTTGGCCTCATTGCTGAACGACTCAAGATTCCCGCTTTGGTTGGTTATCTACTGGCAGGGATTGCCATTGGGCCGTCAACGCCAGGTTTCGTTGCTGATGTAAGCATCGCCTCACAGTTGTCAGAAATTGGGGTCATGCTGCTCATGTTTGGTGTAGGCTTACATTTTTCTCTTGATGACCTGCTGGCAGTCAAGCGTATCGCTCTACCAGGTGCTGTAGTCCAGATGGGATTGGCGACTGCGCTAGGCATGATTATAGCCTCGTGGTGGGGTTGGGATTTTGGTGCCGGCTTGATCTTTGGACTATCTCTGTCCTGTGCCAGTACAGTGGTATTGCTTAAAGCCCTTGAAGTACGGGGCATACTCGAAACCATGAACGGGCGTATCGCCGTGGGTTGGCTGGTAGTAGAAGACCTTGCTACTGTATTGATTTTAGTACTATTACCATCATTTGCGGGTATGCTAGGTGGAACGATCACCTCCACCGAAGAAGCTATTCCGCTATGGCGCACGATCGGACAGACACTACTTGAGGTCTCAGTTTTTATCGCCCTGATGTTGATTGGCGGACGTCGTATGTTACCTTGGTTATTATGGCAGGTCGCAAGTATCGGTTCGCGAGAGCTCTTCACTTTAACCGTTATCGCAGCAGCGATCGGTGTCGCCTACAGTGCAGCAGCATTGTTCAATGTGTCTTTTGCACTGGGTGCTTTCTTTGCTGGAATGGTAATGCGTGAATCTGAGTTCAGTCACCGGGCAGCTGAAGAATCACTGCCGCTGCGCGATGCCTTTTCAGTGCTCTTCTTTGTCTCAGTGGGTATGCTCTTCGATCCAGCGGTACTAATGGAGAAACCGATGCATGTGCTGGGGGTCGTTGCTATTATTATCATTGGTAAATCTATCGCGGCAATGGTAATTGTTCTTACTTTCCGCTATCCACTTAATACTGCACTGATGGTAGCCGCTAGTTTGGCACAGATCGGTGAATTTTCTTTTATTCTGGCAGGACTAGGAATGTCTCTTGGCTTGCTTTCTACCGAAGGAATGGATTTGGTTCTTGCTGGAGCGCTGTTCTCCATTGCACTTAATCCATTTGTGTTTGCTGCGATTGCACCGATCAGAAACTGGGTTCTCCAACGCTCGGAATTGGCTCGTCGCCTAGAACGCCGTGAGGATCCTTTCGCTGAGCTACCGATAACTACAGAACGAAAATATCTTGAAGGACAAGTGGTGCTGGTGGGCTACGGACGCGTTGGACGGCGCATCGCCAAGGCGCTGGATGAAAGCAAGATTCCCTATGTTGTTGCTGAACAAAACCGCGAACAAGTGGAGGATCTGCGTAAAAAAGGTGTGGTTGCTGTATCGGGCAATGCGACTGATCCAGCAGTGCTCATCCAGGCACATATTGCAAATGCGGCAATGCTGGTTATTGCAATACCAGATACTCTCGATGTGCGGCAAATGGCTGAAATTGCACGCGCACTCAATCCAAATATAGAAATCGTGCTACGTACTCATAGTGAAGATGAGTTACAGCTCCTGCAGAAAGAGGGGATCGGCACAGTATTCTTTGGCGAAGAGGAACTCGCCAAGGGTATGACGAGCCATGTGCTGCAACGCTTTACCCCGCAAACGACAACTTCTGGGTAAGAATAGGGTACAAAATCCGAATGTTCCTGACTCTGAAGAAGAACTATTATCGTTTGGAAAAACACTCACCCTAACCAGGGTCTGTCTCAATGGTAATGATGAATTGGACTCATAACTTCAGATAAAATCTTGGATCGTATTTATTTATTCAGCCGATTTTTTTTAACTCTGCCTGAGCTTGCCGGTAATCCGGATAAATGCTCTCGACCACTCTCCAAAATGCTGCAGAATGATTCATTTCGATAAGGTGAGATAATTCATGCGCTACCACATAATCCACCAGAGAAAGTGGCAACTGTATTAGCCGCCAGTTGAGGCATACCGTCCCATTTGAACTACAGCTTCCCCAGCGGGTGCGCGCACTGGACAATCTTACTTTCGGCAATGGCACATCCAATTTATCTGCATAGAGCGCTACCCGCTCACTCATGTACGCCTTGGCTTGTTTACGATACCAAGTCATCACGAATTTCTCGATTTGACAGGAAGTTAACGATACAATTTGCTGGGTTATTTTCTCAATTTGATCTGTTTTATTGTCTTGCGGAACGAGTTGCAGCTTTTCTGATTCAGTCAATAGCAATCGATAGGGATCGCCCAACAACCAGAAAGTACTATCCAGACACCACTGAGGCTGGATAATTTTTTTCTCTTTCCACGCATCCAGATTTTCGATGACCCATGCAGCTTTACTGTGTAGTGCTCGCTCAATGCTGCTGAGAGTCGCTTGCGAAGGGACGCTAACAGTTAAACCATCTCGGTTGATTCTCAGCCCAACCGTTTTTCGGTTACGACGGATAAGCGTGTAACCGATTGTCCTATCGGCCAGCGTAATGCTACGAGCTTCATTTTTCAGCGTCTTTGAGCGACTCGTTTGAGATCGAAACAAATTGTCCATCACCCTCTTCTTTCCCAAAACAGCTGATACGCGACACCTCAGTTTCTATCCATGCTTGTACACGTGCATTAAGTTCATCAGGGTCCATCCCCGTTGGATCAACCGGCTTACCGATACTTACCGTAATTGTTCCAGGATATTTGACAAATGAATTTTTCCCCCAAAATTCTCCAGCATTGTGCGCAACTGGCACAACCTGTGCACCGGTATGGGTTGCGAGCCACGCGCCACCTATCTTGTATTTACCCGTCTTACCTGGAGGAATGCGTGTTCCTTCCGGGAAAATGACGATCCAGAAATTCTGTTCTAATCTTTCTTTACCCTGCTCAACAATTTGTTGTAAAGCCGCTTTACCCGAACTACGATCAATTGCGATCGGATTGGTCATTGCCAGTCCCCAGCCAAAAAATGGAATGCGCAATAACTCTTTTTTAAGCACCCATACCTGAGGAGGAAAAATTTGTTGTAATGCCAGAGTTTCCCACGCTGATTGATGCTTCGATAGCACAATACTTGGCTGAGCAGGAATATTCTCAGCACCAATCACACGATAATGCAGACCACAGATTACCCTTAGCAGAAACAACATGATACATGTCCAGCCATAAGTCATCTTATAACGATAATGCGGAGTAAGCGGATAACAGGCGAGCGTGATCAATGCATAGGGAGGAGTGATGATGATCTGTAATAAAGTATAAAACAGTGAGCGCAATACAGCCAGTATCATATTTTCTTCACCAATGCATCAACGACTGATGCCAGATCGGCAAAAATTTGTGTACCTTCTGGGAGGTTATTATTCGCATGAGTCATTTCACCTTTTCCAGTGAGCACTAAAATCGGAATAGCATCTACCGCGACCGCTGCCTGCAAATCCCTCAGTGAATCTCCAATAGCAGGAACGCCTTTGAGATCCGTACTATAACGTTGCATGATTTCCTGGAACATGCCTGTTTCTGGTTTACGACAATCACATTTATCCTGCTGGGTATGTGGGCAGAAGAAAAGCGCATCAATGCGTCCCCCCGCGTGGTGAACAGCTTTGAACATCTTGTCATTGATTGCATTGAAAGTGGCCATGTCAAGCAGCCCGCGCCCAATACCAGACTGATTAGTCGCAACGATCACGCGATAACCTGCATGGGTAAGTCGTGAGATGGCTTCCAAGCTACCTGGCAGGGGTTTCCATTCATCCGGTGATTTGACAAAAGTTTGACTGACCTCATTGATTACACCATTACTATCAAGGATGATCAGTTTCATTTTAGCTCGCCAATCTGGAAATATCGGCCACTCGATTCATCACCAGCTGAAGTTTTTTAAGTAAAGCCAGGCGATTGTTACGCAGCATGTCATCATCGGTATTGACCATGACATGATCAAAAAAGGCATCAACCGGTGCCTTTAATGCTGCCAGGATTTGCAGGGCAACCGTGTAATCCTTCTCATGGAATGCCTTATCCACCTTATCTTTCAGCTCGATTAACGCTTGATATAACGCCTGCTCGGCAGGCGCCTGCAAAAGTTCAACGTCTACTTGCGAGCTGATAGCAGCGCTAACCTTTTTAAGGATATTACTCACACGCTTATTGGCAGCAGCAAGACTGGCTGCCTCTGGTAAAGCGGCAAAAGCACGAATAGCGGCAAGTCGTTTTGGAATATCATTCAAATGTTGAGGATGGAGCGCCAACACTGCATCCACTTCTTGCGCACTATAACCCTGCTCACGCAAACTTACGGCCAGTCGATCATAGATAAAATCTGATAATTGCCCGCTCACCTCTGCAGATATCTCATGCCGGACATTTTTCTGATGAGCCTTCTCCTCAGCATAAGTAGTTGGCGTCTCAGCTACTGTCCGCTGTGCCCATTGCTCTGCAATACGTTCATCCTGGAGAATTTCTATGACTCGCTCAAGTAGTCTATTCATTTCAAGCGGCAGGTCCTTTTCAATAAGGATACGAATCACACCCAAGGCATGACGACGCAGCGCAAAGGGATCTTTATCTCCAGTGGGTAGCTGCCCGATAGCAAACAGATTGATCAAAGTTTCAAGCTTATCCGCCAAAGCCACGCAAACACCAACCAGATTACGTGGCAGTGAATCGCCCGAAAAACGCGGTTTGTAGTGATCTTCTATCGCATAGGCAATAGCATCGCTCAAGCCCTCGTGCTGAGCATAATAACGCCCCATAATGCCCTGCAACTCGGGAAATTCTCCGACCATGTCAGTCAGTAAATCCGTTTTAGCTAATCTCGCTGCTTGCTCTGCTTGTTCTGCCAGAATATTTCCACCCAACATTTGTCCGATATCGCATGCAATGATACGTACATATTCAATGCGCAAACCTTGTGTACCCAGCTGATGATGGTAAACCACCTTGTCCAGCCCAGGAATGCGCGAAGCCAAGGTATTTTTCCGGTCCTGGTCAAAGAAAAATTTTGCATCAGCCAAACGCGAGCGCACGACCCGTTCATTGCCATCGACGACAAAATGAGTATCTGCTGGGCAAATGTTCGCTACAATCAGAAATGTATTTGCCAGTTTTCCATCACTATCCAGCAACGGGAAGTATTTCTGATTTGCTTTCATCGTCAGAATGAGGCATTCCTGCGGTACTTCAAGAAATTCTGATGGAAATTTTCCTATCAGCACATTGGGATGTTCCACCAGTGCCGTTACCTCATCCAGTAATGCCTCATCCTGAATAAGCTGCAAATTTTCTTTGGCTGCAGCAGCAGAAAGCTGATTCGAGATCCGGGTACGGCGTTCGGTAAAACTGGCAATAACCGCACCTTCTGTTTCCAGTTGCTGGCTATAACTATCCGCCTCCCTAATTACGATAGGATGGATGCTTGCTTCGAAGCGATGGCCTTGTGTCACATTGCTGGCAATCAAACCCAGCACGCTCACAGGAACGACTTCTGCATCATGCAGCGCGATCAGTCCATGAGCGGGGCGCACAAAATTGACGCTCTCCCAACCATCTGCGAGCTGATAAGTCATCACTTTGGGTATAGGTAATTGCGCAATAGCATCATTAATTGCTTGTTGCAGCCCATCAGCAAGCACAATGCCTGGCACAACACGCTCCAGAAAAAGCGTTTCAGACTTGCCCTCCATAGCCCGCGTCAGTTGCGAAACAACAAATGCTTCCACCCCTAGACTACTCAATTTCTTGACCAAAGCCGGCGTAGCTCGCCCTTCCTGGTCCAAACCAACCGAAACGGGCATTAACTTGGTCGTCACGGCCTGATCAGGGGCTTGCACCAAAACATGAGTAATATGAGCAGCAAGTCTACGTGGCGTTGCATATGCGGTCACCACCGCATCAGGCATGGCTAAATTCTGGCTTTTCAGGCTATTTAGCAATGATTCAGCAAAATGTGAACTCAGTTTATGCAGCGATTTTGGTGGTAGCTCTTCGACCAGCAGCTCTATGAGTAGATTTCTTGGTATCATGCTCACCCTGCTTTCTTGGGTATTTGCGCCACCCACTCACGCGGCGCCAGTGGAAAGGAAGGCTGCAAACGTTCACGACTATCGTAATAAGCCTGTGCGACTCGCCGTGCCAGATTGCGAATGCGCGCGATATAGGCCGCACGTTCGGTGACCGAGATGGCTCCTCGGGCATCCAGTAAATTGAAGCTATGCGCTGCTTTTAGTACTTGTTCATAGGCAGGTAACGGCAATTGTTTTTCCATCAAATCATTAGCTTGTTCTTCATATTCACCGAAAGCGAGGAAAAGGAATTCAGTATCGCTGCATTCAAAATTATAAGTCGATTGCTCGACTTCATTTTGATGATAAACATCACCATAGCTGAGTCCTTCTGTCCAAGTTAAATCAAAAACATTCTCCACTCCTTGCAGATACATTGCTAATCGCTCTAGCCCATAAGTGATCTCACCGGTAATCGGCCTGCAATTGATACCTCCGACTTGCTGAAAATAAGTAAACTGTGTTACTTCCATGCCATTCAACCATACTTCCCAGCCTAGTCCCCAAGCCCCAAGCGTTGGATTTTCCCAATCGTCTTCAACCAATCTGACATCATTCAGCTTCAAATCTAAACCTAATGTCTGAAGCGAACCAAAATACAAGTCCAGAATATTTTGCGGAGCAGGTTTTAGCACAACCTGATATTGGTAATAATGCTGCAAACGATTCGGATTATTACCATAACGACCATCCTTAGGGCGGCGCGATGGTTGCACATACGCTGCACGCCACGGCTCCGGTCCCAGTGCACGCAGAAAAGTAGCGGTATGACTTGTGCCTGCGCCAACTTCCATGTCATAAGGCTGTAATAGCGCACAACCTTGTTTGCTCCAATAATGCTGGAGCGTCAGAATCATATCCTGAAATGTTATTATAGGCATGTAAGAGTTAGCTCAGAACTGTTTTGTTGATTACAGCAAGTATTTTACAGGGTTTTACGCTTCCTATAAAAAAAGACTGATAGCCACCCCATGATCAATAGTAAGCCAGCCAATCCTAATACCAGCCCATTACCAAAACGTACGTACGGCGTAGCGCCCGAATAACCTTGTGCAACCCCATGTAAACCAGCGGTTGTAAACATTTCCAATTGCTGCATGACATTGCCGCGTTGATCAATGATGGCAGTAACACCCGTATTGGTGGCACGCAACATGTATCGTCCTGTTTCCAAGGCACGCATCTGTGAGATCTGCATGTGCTGCCAAGGGCCGATAGAACGCCCAAACCAGGCATCATTGCTGACATTGACAAGCAATGATGCCTCGGGTAACTGCATGATGATTTCTTCCCCAAACACATCTTCATAGCAGATATTGATTGCCACACTTTGTCCAGCCAGATGCAAAGGCTGCTGATCGAGTGACCCGCGTAGGAAATCTGATAAAGGAATATTTAACACCTGGATGATCCAGTCAAATACGAGCTTTAACGGGATATATTCCCCAAATGGCACAAGATGGTGTTTCCGATAACGTTGTTCAGGAGATACACCCAGGCTGAACATGGTATTGTAGTATTCACTTCTGTCCGACGATACTGATTCAGCCATGCCGATCAGCACATCGCCATCATTTGTTCTCGCATGCGCGGCAAGCTCAGACAAGTAATCAAATGGCACATCTTCGTGAAACAGCGGAATTGATATTTCTGGTGTCACAATCAATTGACTGTTACTTTCCCCGATAAGCTTAGCATAAGTATCCATAGTCGTTATGAGGTGATCCTCTCGCCATTTTAGATCCTGGGGAATATTTCCCTGTAATAAACTTACCTTCAAGACATCCCCTTGGGGTTGAGTCCAGTTTATCCACTGTAGTCCCAGGCCTATTGCCCAGATACCACTCAGAAAGAATAAAAATCGCCATGCACGCCTTTGCTCAAACCAGCCTGATAGCCAGCCAGCACTCACAACCAGCAGTAGCGAAATACCATAGACCCCCACTACTGGAGCAAAACCTGCGAGAGGGCTATAGGGTGCCTGCGAATAACCGACCGCTAGCCAGGGAAAACCAGTAAACAAGGTACCACGCAACCACTCTGATAACATCCATAACGACGCAACCATCCATGGCCAAATAGCTGGCGCAGCAGTGCGCAATCTTACCGAAATCCATCCAGTGAATGCAGGAAACAACGAGAGATAAGCACAGAGCAGGATCAAAGCCAATACAGCCAATGGCATCGGCATACCGCCAAAATCATGCAGACTGACATAAATCCAAGTTACACCTGCACCAAACATCCCCATGCCGAAAGAAAAACCCAGCATTGCAGCACTTAAAGGCTTTACACTCTTACGCCAGAAATAGATTAGTAACGCCAGGGTAACTAAGGGGATTGGAAAAAAATAAAACGGTGCAAACCCTAGAACAGTAAGCGCACCTGATAGGAAAGAAATGATTATTTTTAAATTAATTTGGTTCAATTCGGACCACTAAGCAAAAAGATCTCAAATGATTTCGAGCAACGAGGGAATAAAATAAGAAACTACAACCTGGCTAGCTCCATGATCAGCTTGAATGGCAAGTAAAGCAAGGTCAGCACAATCAATATATAGGCAACAAACAAGACAGGATTTTTCTTCATACTATCCAACACCGTTTTGTTTTTGCCTTCTCTTTTGAGTCGGACGTATTCTTCCCTGATCCGTATTGAACGTGCTTCCTGATAAACATCAAGTAATTCTTTTGCTTTCCGGAATTGATTATCATCTTTTACCCAGAGAGCTGGCATTGAAACACCCCAATTGCCAGCAGATGTTTCATAGTAATCAATATGATGGTTGATCAGTAACTCGCGCACTTCTTCTGCTTCATCATCTGGAACGTTTCGTAGTTTAAACAATATTCTTGCCATTTATTCAATTATGATCATTGTGATGTCATTTGTAATGAATCTATCTATGTGATGCTATGATTATGCTTTTTCTTGTGTCAAGTCCAAAACAAATATGAATGGTTTTTCAAGATAAGCTTGGTTGATGAAAAAATCTATTTTAATCACTGGTTGCTCCAGCGGCATTGGTTATTGTGTCGCCCATGCATTGCACAAACGAGGCTATCGCGTATTCGCCACAGCGCGACGGCGGGAAAGTGTCGAAATGTTACTAGCTGAAGGGCTAGAAAGCCTTCGTCTAGATTTAAATGATCCAGATTCGATTCAGCAAGCATTTAAAGAAATCATGCATCGCACTCATGGTCAATTGTATGCCCTGTTCAATAATGGCGCCTATGGTTTACCGGGAGCAGTTGAAGATTTAAGTCGCGACGCCTTACGTGCACAATTCGAAACCAATGTTTTCGGCTGGCTAGAGTTGACAAATCTTGTGTTGCCCATCATGCGCAAGCAAGGTTATGGTCGAATTATCCAGAATAGTTCTGTGCTTGGTTTTGCAGCCATGCCATTTCGCGGCGCCTACAATGCTTCCAAATATGCTATCGAAGGATTGAGCGATACGCTCCGTCTTGAGTTGATGGGTACTCAAATCTTTGTAAGCTTGATCGAGCCAGGTCCGATTGCTACTCAATTCCGGGCTAACGCACTTAAGGCATTACAAAAATATATCGATATAGACAATAGCTTCCATGGTGAAAAATACCTCAGGGTATTGAATCGACTCAACAAGCAAGGGCCAGCCGTTCCTTTCACACTGCCGCCCGAGGCTGTACTTCAAAGAGTCATTCATGCACTTGAAGCGCACAACCCTCAACCGCGTTATTACGTTACTTTCCCCACCTATTTATTTGGTTTCCTCAAACGCTTCCTGAGCATTCGTTTGTTAGATAAATTGCTTGCTAAAGCTGGTAATAGCAATTAATCCCAACTTTATCCGTTATTAAGCAAAAATAACGCTAACCAGAAAATATCTGATTAGCGTTATGTTATGACTACAAAAGTTTTTTAATTTTATACTTGATACCTAATTCTCCATCTAGTGGATTGGATTACGTTGATTATCTGTTAATCCTGCGCTCCATTCACTTGGGAGATTCTGTACCCAGCCATTATAGACAATGGGCAGTGGCAACACGCCCTGACCACCAAATCCAGCCAGACTGCTGACAGTATCATCTTTTGGCACACCCTTATCAGCCACCATGGAAACGGAACCGGCGATCTCAGCATCATCCAATTTGCCATCACCATTTGGATCGGGATCAACAACGATCAGACGGTTGGAGAACTTGCTGGAAACATAAGCATAGTAACCACCGCCTTGTTTGGCACCAAAGTTTGCCCCATGGCAGCCAGGATCACATGACAGCATTTTAACGATCTTATTAGTAGTCGTATCAGTGATGACAATCTGTCCACCCATCGAAGCAGTTACCATTACTTTGCCATCCGGTGATACTGGAGTCTGAATCGGAAGCACGCCAACGGCGACTACTCCATTTCCATCTTTATCCGCGAATTCACCGGTAACTGGATTATAATCAGCAATCAAATTGATGGTATTTAACAGTGCGCCATTGTTGCCATCCAACACACTAATGCTGTGATGCAGCAAATTCGCAGCATAAGCTTTACTGGAATCCGGCATCAGACCGATAGCAATTGGATGTGGTGCAGGCGCCCCCCCACCTGTCTGTGTTCTAGCCACGATTTGGCCTGTTTCTGTGTCATAAATACCGGCATCACCGGTATTTTCATTAGGCGTAATGATGCGTTTACCATCGGCAGAAATCCAGTGCCCATGTGGGTTAGCCGGGGCTTGTCCATGCTGTTGGGTCGGCATCATGTAATCCACCTCGGTAGTACCGACAGGCATGCGGACTACGCCATTCTCACCATGAATCGCTATAGTCACATCGTCCGTAGTAGGAAGAGTCATAACATGCGAAGGAGTATCCCCAACGTGGATATTTTTGATCAACTTACCTGTTTTTTGATCGATCAAAGTCAGTTTGGTATCAAACCACTGAGTTGCATAAACGACTGAATGATCGCGATCAGCCCACATGTTATGTGGATTATTCATATTAATCTGCGGTAGTGCAATTTTTCTTTTAAGTGTCCAGTCACTGGTATCCAGAACAGTAATAGTGCCGGGTTTGGTTTTACCAGATGTTTTCTCAAACTGAGTGTCGACCCATACTTCACCTACACCCGGTGTAGTCGGGTTAAATAATGGTGCCAGTTTAACATCCTGACCATACCTTGCTTCAAGAACCTCCACCAATGAGAGTTTGCCCGCATCAGTTACAACATCCACATTTGGATAGGCTACGTGCCAAGGATTAGCTGAGGTAAAATCTCGCCAATTACTCGGTGTGGTGGCAATAAAGAAGGTACTTACTAAACGGGTTGCCAAGTCACTGCTGGTAGGCAAGTCTTTGATACCTGATACCAGATCGATGGTATTACCGAGATCCAATCCATCTGTTTTAGGATCATCAACAATGACTGCTGCGAACATGAATGGGTGAATCTTGCAGGTAAATACATATAAGCCAGGCACATTGAGTTGTACTATGCCACCACCCCGGTAAGCTTTAGTCTCGTCAATAGGAATCATAAAATGATCTCCGCCATGATCATTTTTCCCTGCATCGCTCGGCCACAGAAGATTGGTAACGGTATGTACACCGTTGGTGTCGGACATGATGAAATGAACACTGTTGCCTGGAGGAATAATTTCCAGTGATTTAGTGTGAGTCACAGGGCTTAATGCATCTCCTCGCGCACTTCTAAACCAGCTACCTGGTTCGTCCGACATAATGAAGGTAACCAGACCCGGTTCATCACTATCGTTCAAAAATATTTTGCCACGGGGAGAGGCGCCAGCGATGCTGTCGCCTGTCTCACCCGATCCAGCTGTAACTACATGGAATTTGCCATTCATGCCGGATTGCATATGTGACATCACATGACAGTGATATTGCCAGACACCTGGCCCCACACCTGTTCCAGCTTTAATGGTAAAAGTATGGCTACTATGAGGGCTGTTCATCAATTTAACATCGATGATATTTGATGAAGCTGTATTGCCATTATTGGTCGAATCAGGCCAGCGATGTGCATGTAAATGGAAAGTATGAGCATGACCAACTGCAAGAACGTGGAAGCGCACAAGCTGATTCTCAACTGCACCCAAAGTCGGGTTAGTCCACAACGGTTTTTGTGTGCCATCCGCACTGATTTCGGCTCCCCAGAAGGTTGAGCCAACCATGAACATAACGAACTCTTTGTTTAGTTGATCGCGCTTGACAGCAGTTAGCGTCCCATCACCATCGAGAAAGCTTTGCACCTTCCCACTTGGATCATCCACTACAATGGCGCCAAATAATCCCAGTAATGCTGACTTCTCATCACCATAGGGGAAAGTACCCACTTTATCGGCGTTAAATCTATAATTCCTTGTCTGTTTCGGTAAAATGGATATGGCATTACCGACAGATAATCCACCAACATTGAATCCAACTTTGATATTGGTATTGTTTGTGAGTTGAATATTAACGACATCTCCTCCCTGTACAAACAAAGTGGGACCAGGAATAACTGCGTCGGCTGGATAATTTGGCGCAGCACCATCAGTGGTATGGCTGATCATTTTATAACCATATTGCCCATTAGGAAGTGTTTCGGCTGATAATATGATGTTATGCGAGGCTGCCAGCGTAATCGAGGAAAACAGCCATGTTGTAATAAACAATATAATTGCTGTAATGGTTTTCATTTTTTTTCCATAAATATGTGAACTCATATTTCCTTTCATTAGAAATTGACCTTAATGAGCGACAACAAAATCGCCTTTCATGCCGAGTAATACGCTTGAGAAAGCTGTATCCATATAGCTTGAAGAATGAGTTGCATTAACTACAAATACATGTTTTTCAAGAGGGCCTATCGCTTTTGTGTTGATCTGATTAACCGTCCCTGGATCTACCCATGTGTACTCATTAAGTTGAAATTGATGGAAATTGGTGCCCAATGCAAGCACATGAAATCTGACATCGCTATTTTTCTCTGTAGTCAGAGTAGGATTAACCCAAAGAGGCGTGTGCTGACCAGTCGTGTTATTGGTCTCCATTCCTACAAAAGCGTCATCAACAATGTAAAGAACAAATTCCTTTTTAATGTTATTCATTGCAGCAGATGCAGGATTCACGATAAGCGCTCCAAAGAGTCCCCTATCTTCAGCACCATTATGGCTATCCATATTGTGATCATGATAGGGCCATGTGCCGGCAGTGCCGAGTGCAGCATGCCAACGGTAGGTATACGACATGACAGGGGTAGCACTTTCATCTTTGTACAGATTGATATATTTCAACGTACCATCGCTGTCTTTATCGTAGTGAACCCCATGCACGTGTATGCTGACTTGATTATGCTTAGAATTTTCCCTATCGGGATGAATTTGATACATGAGTTCGATTTCAACCTCATCACCTTCAGTAATGATTATGGTCGGTCCTGGAATCGTAGCCGCATTGCTATAGCGGCTGGTTATATCAGCTGAGTTACCATCTTGGCCTATAATTTCATATCGCATCATGCGATAAGCATAATAACCACCTTGAATTTCCTCAGCAAACATGCCGATGCGATGAAGATTTCCTGCTAATACATTACTCCCCCAAAATAGCAAGGATATGACAAGCAACATCATCGACCAAATGGTTGATGATGAGCGTAAATCGCATTTCTTTTTTCTTTTATGCGATGAATTGAAGCTATCTGCAACTAGCTCTGGAACGAGTTTACCCCCCATTTTTATCGCCCTCCCTTTGGCGTGGTTAGATTAAAGTACGATTTATCACAGCTTCAAAATAACCGCTTAACTGTTCATAATTATTTTTTAAATAAATTCAAATCAATATTTATATATATTCAATATATCTAAGTTAATGACCTCCATTTCTGCTTCTATATTTAGCGGAATGATTTTTAGCATTAATTTACTTACAGATAGCATACAGATTGAGAAAAACATCGATTAGGCATAGGAAGTTGGAGTGGAGTGGTGACAAAAATATAAAGACTCCTGCATAGCTTTCCCCTATAAGTCAAATAAGCAACTAAGTGGCCGTCTTGAAATAATTTGATGATTTGTCATATAGTTGCAACGATGTTCTCAACTATTTTATGAATTCTATGTATCCAAGTGATTTATCTGACGAGGAATGGGCATTGGTTGCCCACCATTTTGAGCGCAAAGATCCTCGGGGACAAAAGCCGACACATAGCAAACGTATCATCGTTAATGCGATTCTCTACATCAGCAAAACTGGTGCTCAATGGCGCATGCTGCCCATGAATTTTCCGCCGTGGAAAACTGTTTACGACCACTATTGGCGCTGGAACCAACGGAATATCTGGGAGAACGTACTGGACGAGATCAATGAACTCCATCGAAAAAAAGCGGCAAAGAGCCAACCCCCAGTTTTGGAATCATAGACTCGCAAAGCGTTAAGACTGTGTCATACAGTGATTTCCGTGGCTTCGACAGGGGCAAGAAAATCAAGGGTAGGAAGCGCCATATCGTGGTTGACACGCTAGGCCATCTGATCCAGGTCGTTGTTCATGCTGCGAATATTCATGACACTAAGGCAGCTCATTCCGTATTGCGTGCGACAGTGGAAAAATCTCCGCGTATGAGCGTCTTCTCCGGTGACGCAGGCTATCGGGGTACTGCTGTAGACTTTGTTGAGAGAGAGAGAGTGTTTAGTCCCACGGTGTACTGGTATAATATACGAACAGCTACGGAAGGAGGCATTATGGGACAAATTCTGCATGGAAGCGCCCGCACGACGGAGGCGGTGCGTCGAACGATACAACATAGTCAAGAGAGCCTGAACGTTCTGGCGAAGCGGTACGGCATCAATCCGAAAACCGTAGCCAAGTGGCGCAAACGTGACTTTATCCATGATGCGCCGATGGGACCAAAGGAACCTGCCTCCACGGTTTTGAAGCCAGAAGAAGAAGCTCTGTGTGTGGCTTTTCGGCGGCATACGCTCTTGCCTCTAGACGATTGCCTATATGCGTTGCAGCCCATGATCTCGCATTTGTCACGCTCGACCTTGCATCGCTGTTATCAGCGTCACGGCATCAGCCGTCTGCCGGATGTCGAGGGTGATAAGCCTGCAAAGAAGAAATTTAAAAACTATCCGATTGGCTATTTTCATATCGACTTGGCTGAAGCGCGCACAAAAGAAGGGAAGCTTTATCTGTTCGTTGCCGTCGACCGGACATCGAAGTTCGCTTATGTGGAATTACACGATAAATCGGATAGAGAGATATCGACCGCGTTTCTGCGTAATCTGATCAAGGCTGTTCCTTATAAAATCCACACCATCCTGACTGACAATGGCAGCCAGTTCTGCCATCCGCCACGTTACCGTAATGGACCGACAGCGCAATACATCACACATATGTTTGATCTTTGCTGCAACGAGCACAACATCGAACACAGACTCACAAAACCAAAACATCCATGGACGAACGGACAGGTGGAACGCATGAACAGAACTCTCAAGGAAGCCACCGTAAAGCGGTATTACTATGCCTCCCACGATCAGTTGAAAGCCCACATGCACAGCTTCTTGATGGCCTACAACTTCGCCCGCAGGCTCAAAACACTCAAGGGTCTTACCCCTTACGAATATATCTGCAATATATGGACAAAAGAACCTGAACGCTTTAACGTTGACCCTTTCCAGCACACCGTGGGACTAAACAATTAGGTAATTGGCTATAAAAATGAAAGTCTTCAATTACTTGATGTACTACATGATTATTAGAAGTGTTTATATCCCCAATTTTAGTGATCTTCCTAAGCATAAAAATTAATCCTTATTTTTTATCCATTATGAGAGCTGCTTAGCCACAGTCTTCCGCTGTTTCTAAAATTATTTCATATCAAGTTTTAAATTGAAAATCTATATTTCTTCATCAAAATAATCCTAAAAAACGCTATAAGGATAATTGGTGGAGTTTGTTTGTTCGTCTGGCTAGCCCTGAGGGACGGCGCGAAACTATAACCAGCCGGCCGTGGTTGATGTCGTCAATCGGGCGACGAACCGAGCATGCCAGTCAGACCACCCTCACACTGACTGGTTTGCATGCCCATTTCAAGAAGGCAAAACAGCTGCTCACGCAAATTTCTGCACAGCTTCAAGCTTAGGCTAAAACTACTGCAGAGCAGTTGAAAACAACTACCGTGTGGCATAACGTGTGCGACCATCTCAAATAGACATTTACAGCTATCGACCTACCCCAAGTTCAACTCTTGATCCACTAAAATGATGGGCAACTGCATTTTTTAGGATCATTGATTTCTCCACCAGTGATTTCAAATTCAACTGGCAAACCATAATCATCAACCACCAGATGAATCTTTGTGGTATTCCCTGCACGGCTTTTACCGATGGCCTGCGGCTTCTTATCGGCTGCCTCCGCACTATGCTGGTGTGTCTTAACATAGCTGCCATCAATAAATTTCCACTCCCAATCCGGATCAATGGTCAGCACCTTGAAAATCCTGATCCACTTGCTACTTAATGACCACGCATTGAATCTTTTGTAGATAGAATTCCAACTTCCAAATGCCTTCGGCAAGTCTCACCACGAGCAACCAACCCGCATTCGATACAGCATACCTTCTACCGTCATGCGCAAATTGCGCTTGTTATAAATAGCTTCCTGAAGCAGAATCTTCCCCAGCTTCGACCAGAACTCATCACTGAGCATCAATTGGGGCATTGCAAACTCGTTTTATTGGTGATATAGGGACTCCCATATTACGAGTTTGCTTCTATTTATTAAATACTTATCTGAAATTGTCAACAGACCTTAGGTACTATTCATTTACTTTCAATAAATTTCAAACTGGGAAAATAAAATCAGTCATGTCCAGGTCAGCAGTAGAAATGCCGGTCAGGATAACCTGGCCGCCACTCCCAAGATTGATTGTGGAATAAATAACACCATTAGAGTCAGTTCCGCTTGTTATCGTTAACTGGCTAAAACTCGTTTTGCCGGTATCAGCAGCAATCTGGATTTTGTCGATACCATTAGCAAAATCGGTAATGATGTCATTACCGCCAGCTTTCGCAAACAGAAATACATCCATTCCTTTGCCACCGGTCAGTTTATCGTCACCTTTCTCACCAGCCAGCCAATCATTGCCATTACCACCATCCAGTCTGTCATTGCCGCTACCGCCAAACAGATTATCGATACTGTTTCCCCCATTTAGTATGTCATCACCATTTTCACCAAATAAATCGTCCGCACCATCTCCACCATTTAGGATATCGTTAGCGTTGTTACCCCTAATGCGGTCTTCACCCGCTGTGCCATTCAGGGTGTCTGATTGGGTGGTGCCCGACAAATTTGAATTGCCATCATTAATGCCAGTGATATTCAAAATTACATTCGCTACGCTGGTTTCTCCAGAGCTGCCTTGCAGGGTGTATTTGAAACTATCGGCGGTAATGTTACCCGTTGCCAACAAATCAAATTCATCAGCATCTGCAGTGTAAGTAATGGTCTTATTCACAGTATCAATCACAATACTGCCCGCCGTGCCAGTTTTATCAATTGAGATGATCGTAGCCGCAGAGCCATCTGCGTCTTGATCATTGGCCAGCAGATCTGCAAAACTCATCACAAGCGTGGCGTCTTCGTTAAGACTGCGCGTATCGTCACCCGGTACCGGCACATCGTTCACAGGATCCAGGACAAAGCTGCGATCAATGCCGGAAATATTGCCGCCCTTGCCATCGGTAATGCCGTAGCTCAGATTGACAATTCCATTAAAATCCTTGGTTGGCGTAAATGCCCAGGAACCTGTACTACTATTGAACGTACCAAGAGTTCCATGATTGATAGACAAACCAGTCACATTCAGGCTATCGCCATCTACATCACTGAAGCCCATCAATAGATCGCTTTGATAAATCGTGTAAACTTTATCTTCTTCACCATTGGCTAATACACCGGCAGATAATTCAATAGGCGCATCGTTCACAGGCGCGAGATTGAAAGTACGGCTTACATTATCCACTGTACCGCCTGCACCATCGCTGACTTGATAGGTCAATGTTACCAAGCCGTTGTAGTCGGATGTCGGAATGAAATTCCAGGAGTCAGCGCTTATGCCTTGCAGGGTGCCATTGGTAGCCGTCAGGTTTATTACGCTTAAATCATCTCCATCGACATCATTGAATCCTTGGAGCAGCATAGCCGCACTGATTGGATAAGCGATATCTTCGGTTCCATTGATCAATGTACCAGTAGCAGTTCCAGTTGGGGCGTCATTAACAGCTGCTAAAATGTAGCTTTGTGTCGCAGCAATGCTGCCGCCGTTACC